>JBAXFM010000277.1:0-6906 GCA_037139855.1 Bacteroidota bacterium | reverse complement strand
GTAAATTTATAAGATTTTTGAATTTAGCTTTAATACTGTGTATAATTATATCGTTATAGAAGGCAACATAGGCGCTGGCAAAACTTCATTTGCTTCACTTCTGGCAGAGGAATGCAATGCCAGGCTTATTCTCGAACAATTTGAAGAGAATTCGTTTCTGCCTAAATTTTATGAAGATCCTGCGCGATATGCCTTCCCTCTTGAATTGTCATTTCTCGCCGACCGTTACCAACAACTTAAATCACAATTCAATGCCTCCGACATGTTTAAGACATTCACGGTGGCTGATTATTTCATCTTTAAGTCCTTGATCTTCGCCAGTAAAAATCTTGAGCCACTGGAATTCGGTTTATACAGCAAGCTATTCTCCATCGTCAGTTCAGTTGTCCCGAAACCCGACATGATTGTCTATTTATACCTGAATCTGGAGAATCTCAAAAAGAATATTGAGAAACGAGGTCGACCCTATGAACAGAATATTCAATTTGAGTATCTTGAAAAAATCCAAACCGGCTACCTGGAATTCCTTCGTCAGCAAACAGATTTAAGGGTACTCATCATTGACACGAACGGATTGGATTTTGTTGGCTCACACAAGGATTACCTATGGTTAAAGGACATGGTCATGAAAGAATATCCCCGGGGAATGCACCATATCCAGAACCCGGTTTACGGGGAATAACAAAAAGAAGAAGCCGTTTCAGTTTCCCGAAACGGCTTCAATTCAAAATCAGCAAACAAAACTATTTTACAATATTCTGGAATTCAGGTGTATTAGCGAAGTTATAGAATTCGCGGTCACCTTTAGCCTGAGCTTTCAGATCGGCTTTTTGGCAAGCTTTCATCAGGTTCTCATACAGACCCTTGCTGTTATTGGAACGAGCTGATGTTACAGCAAGCAGGTAGAATGTTTCAGGAGTTTCAGGAGCACATTTCAATGTGGTTTCAGCGGCTCCATTGTTACCTGATAACAACTGAGCAAGGCCCAGGTTGTAGGTGCATTTTGCATTGCCAAGCATCGTAACGGCTTTTGCATAATCACCTTTGGGGATCATCTGAACACCCTGGTTGTAATTGGTATTCTCACCTAACTGTGCAGCTTTCTTAAACTGTGCATCGGCTTTTTTCAGATCTTTTTGTTTTGCAGCAACAACACCAATGTTATTTTCAATGATGCCATTGTTCGGCTGTGCAGCCTGAGCCTGTGTGAGCAGTTCATTTGCACGAACCAGATTGCCTTTTTCAATTTCAGCAACCGCTGCATTGTTACAGGCTTTCCAATTGCCTGGATACTGCTTAACAGCGTTCTCAAGGATGGTTACTTTAACATTGTTATCCTTGGTGAGAGTAGCGGCATACAATAACTCTTCAACCTTCAGTTTCTCAGGATTTGAAGCGCCAAACTGGAGTAATTCAGCATCAGTCATCCTGGGCTCATACAGGGTAGCGGTAATTTCGCTGCGACGTAAACCTGGGAGGAGATCTTTTTCGATTTCAGGATAGATCAGGATCATATTGCGGATTTCCTGTTCCTTTTTGTTCGGGTCAACATTTGAATTGATTACATTCAAAACTTTATCTTTATCTTTCAAATTGCTGTTCTGAACATTCTTGAGGAATCCATTCCAATCCGGACCGTGATGTTGCAGTGTCATGTTTACATCTTTACCAGCGGCTTCAACGGCAGCTTTAACAGCCTTTTTATCTTTGTTATCTTTATTGGCGTCTTTTGCCCATCCCTGGAATTGATCAATCATCCATTTGTTACCGGTTTTAGAACGGTTTTCCGACAGGTTTGCATTGAATGTTTCTTCGCCTTCAGGTGAAGCATAACCATTCATGGCAATGTCTTTAATTTTCCAACCCTGTTTAACGAAGGCATCAAGATCTGTCAGACCAGCTTTTGCAGCATCAGTTTTGTTGATACCATATTTCATGTCAAGATCAAACTTATTCTTTTTGAAATAAATGGTACCGGTTTTCGATTGCAATACTTCTTTCTGATAACCATGATCAGCGCTCAGCGTTAATTCGTCATGCTGTACCCTTTTTGAGGTATAGATTACGCCTGGGGCCAGATTGGTTGTAGGCATTTCCATGAATTTTGCCTTGACCTTGATTTCATCTTTCTTCAGCAGAACCTTTTCTTTGGCCTCATAAATAATCGGGGCAACAGTTAATTGTGAAGTATTCATCTCCGGTTTGTAAGGGAATTTGCATTTGTACACGAATGTACCACCCTCTTTGTATTTGATCATTGTTCCTTCGCCGGTGAGTTTCTCTCCATATAAATGTGTTCCGCAAGGAAGTTCATATTTTCCGCCATCATAGGTAAGTACAGGCTGGAAATACATTGCTGCCGTTGGGCAGAAGAATTTCGGAGGAACAGTTCCATTTACAGTAACTTCAACAGAATCGCCTTTTTCAGTAAGAACAGCAGGAGTTGTGGTATATTTGACCAGTGAATAGTTCTTGGCCATTTCCTTCAGGTTGCACCCACTATAGGCAAATTTATAGGTGAGACCCAGGTTAACGCCACTATACATGTCATTGATCACTTGCTTTGCTCCACCAGGAGTCATATCAAGTACATCGCCATCCCTCCATCTCCAGATGATTTCAGGATTGATTGACCAATGTTTGCTGAGATTGAAGTCAAATCCTATCCCTGCTGAAACTTTAAATTCCATATTCCATTTACCAATGCCGCTGTTATTTCCAACGCCAAGGGAACCAGCATCAGCGCTTAAGTGGCTAGGATAGCCCAGGTAAGCTATTTGAATGTTGTTTACATCATATTTTGCACCCTGGGTATGGTCAATTCCAACCCCTGCAATAATGTAAGATGAAAAGAATCTTTCAGGCTTATAACCCATGATCCAGTTTACCCAATTGATCGTTCCTTCAATACCTGCTTCAATGACCCAGGATTTGAAGTGCTGCGTAATTTTGGATGGAGCGGCATCTTTTTGATAGATCCATTGGTCTGTAACAGCGCCGGCCAGGGGGACCCATCCACCTCTGAAACGAACTCCGATCACCCTTGTAAACTGCTTGGTTACACCTAAACCAGCTCCGATCATCCATTTGTCATTAAAAAAGATGTTTTTTGACAAGTCGCCATTGAATTGGTTGGCTGACCCGTAAGCGGTAATTGCCCAATAACTGTGTGAAGGAGCTTTCTCACATTTGGAAGTTTTTGTAGTTTCGGTCTTTGCTGCCTCTTTTTTTGGAGCCTCTTTGGCTGCAGTCTGGGCCGTTGTAACCATGGGCACAATCATCATAAGAAAGACGATTAATGCCGTCGTTAGGGTTTGATAAACTTTTTTCATACTGTGGGAATTTTAATTATAAATTGATTTTTGTTTACTGATTGAGCAAATATAACATATATAATAAGCAATTCAACAAATTTTCAGGTTCAAAATGAATAAATTTTGGCAACCATGATTAAACAATTGATTTAAAGTATATTACAATAATTGATTTAATTCAGAGCGTAAAATTAAAAAAATTGAATCAAAAAAGGCAAATATTTTTTGATTTTTTTATTTGTACGGTTAAAACCAATCAAGGTTTCATTTATTTTAAAAAAGATTTATCTTGCCCAAAATGTCCCATATCACAATCCCAACAGCTACAGAAACGTTGATTGAATGTTTGGTTCCGTATTGCGGAATTTCGATGCAATGCTGAACATGCTGAAGCACCCCATCATCAATGCCATTAACCTCATTTCCAAAAATAATAGCAATTTTTTCATCAGATGTTGGCTGATAATCAGGAAGTTTGATACTCCCTTCGGCTTGTTCAACTGCGAGAATTTTATATCCTGCCGAACGTAGAACATTGACCGCATCAAGCGTAGTTGGCATGTAAAACCAATCGACCGATTCGGTAGCGCCCAGAGCAGTTTTATGAATCTCCCTGTGTGGAGGAGTTGCGGTAATTCCGCAAAGGTAAACAGCCGATAACCGGAATGCATCGGCTGTGCGGAAAACACTCCCGATATTGTTCTGACTGCGTATATTGTCGAGAACGACAACAACCGGCAACTTTTCAGCTGCTTTGAATTCGTCAATCGTTAACCGTTTCAATTCCGGCATGGTTAGTTTTCTCATGGTTTCCGATATTTCGTAAATTTGCAAAGATAGTTTTATCGGTATTTATCAACAAAACGAATGCAGCTCGATGTCAAAACCAAAAGAATCATCTGAAACCCCTTTGATGAAACAATACAACGCCATCAAGGCTAAGTATCCTGACGCGTTGCTGCTCTTCCGTGTGGGTGATTTTTACGAAACTTTTGGGGAGGATGCGATCAGGGCATCCAATATTCTGGGCATTGTACTCACCAGGCGTGCCAATGGATCCGGCACTTATATGGAATTGGCTGGTTTTCCTCACCATTCACTCGATGTTTACCTTCCCAAATTGGTAAAAGCCGGTTTACGCGTAGCCATTTGTGATCAGCTTGAGGATCCCAAACTCACGAAATCGATTGTGAAACGCGGAGTTACGGAGTTGGTCACCCCGGGAGTTTCATACCATGATAAAATTCTGGAGCAAAAAGAAAACAATTTTCTTGCCGGGGTACATCTTGAAGCAAAAATTTCCGGTATCTCCTTTCTGGATATCTCAACAGGAGAGTTTTACCTCGCACAAGGGAGTTTTGAATATATTGATAAACTGATTCAGAGTTTTCGCCCAAGTGAAGTGATCATCCAAAAAAACAAGCGGAAGGAGTTCACCGAACTTTTTGGCAGCAAATTTTACATTTCCACTTTTGATGACTGGGTTTTTACCACCGATTTTTCATACGACCTTTTACTCAAACACTTTGGCACTGCATCATTAAAAGGGTTTGGCATTGAAAACCTCGACATGGGAGTGATCGCAGCGGGAGCGGCTCTCCATTACCTTGCTGAAACACAGCACGATAAAGTAAATCATATTTGCAAGCTGAGCAGGATTGAAGAAGATCATTATCTATGGCTCGACCGGTTTACCATCCGGAATCTGGAATTGTTAAGTTCCGTGAATGAAAATGCGAAAACACTGCTCGATGTGCTCGACCAAACGGTTTCTCCTATGGGTTCGCGGCAATTGAGGAGATGGATTATACTCCCGCTCAAGAACCGGCAACCAATTGAAGAGCGGTTGGATGCAGTAGAATTCTTTACTAAAAATACGGAGTCAACCGCTCAATTCCGTCATCATTTTCAACAAATTGGCGATTTGGAACGTCTGATTTCGAAAGTAGCGGTGGCCAGGGTAAATCCGCGCGAGATGATCTACCTTAAAAGGGCGCTTGATTCCATTGAAGCTGTAAAAGGACTGTGTGAATCATCCGGGAATGAGGGATTACAGAAAATCGGAGATCAATTGAATGTTTGCCATCTTGTGCGTGAGCGCATCGAACGGGAAATAAATCCTGATCCCCCTGCGCTTGCCATTAAAGGGAACATTATCCGCGAAGGTTTGCATGTTGAACTTGATGAACTCCGAAAGATGGCCTATTCGGGGAAGGATTATCTTTTACAGATTCAGCAGCGTGAAATTGAGCGTACAGGAATTAGCTCCCTGAAAATAGGGTTTACCAATGTTTTTGGCTACTACCTGGAAGTGACCAATTCTCATAAAGAAAAGGTCCCCGGTGACTGGCAGCGCAAACAAACCCTGGTGAATGCCGAGCGGTATATCACCGAGGAGCTGAAAATATATGAAGAAAAAATACTTCACGCAGAAGAAAAAATGCTGGAAATCGAGTTGAAATTATACAACGATCTCATCCTTTTTCTGGCAGATTATATCCAGCCTGTTCAATTGAATGCATCGCTGATTGCCCGGCTTGATGTTCTTGTATCCTTTGCTGCCAGTGCCGTTAAATACAAATATATCCGGCCGGAATTAAATGACACTTTTATCCTTGACATCAAAAATGGCCGTCATCCGGTCATTGAAAGGCAAATGAAGCCCGGAGAGGATTACATCGCCAATGATGTTTACCTGGACGACCGCTCACAGCAAATCATCATTCTCACCGGTCCGAACATGTCTGGTAAATCAGCCTTACTGAGGCAAACCGCACTCATTGTGCTGATGGCGCAGATGGGCAGTTTTGTTCCTGCCGACCAGGCAGTTCTCGGTCTGGTCGACAAGGTATTTACCCGGGTAGGAGCTTCTGACAACATCTCTTCCGGGGAATCCACTTTCATGGTCGAAATGAATGAAACAGCCAGTATCCTCAACAATATTTCCAACAGAAGCCTGATTCTGCTGGATGAAATCGGTCGTGGTACCAGTACCTACGATGGAATCAGCATTGCCTGGGCCATAGCCGAATTTTTACATCAGCATCCGCTGTTTAAACCAAAAGTACTTTTTGCGACCCATTACCATGAGTTAAATGAAATGGCCGGGCTAATGCCACGCATTAAAAATTATCATGTGGCGGTAAAAGAGATTCAGAACAAGGTCATATTCCTAAGAAAAATACTTCCGGGCGGAAGCGAACATAGTTTCGGCATCCATGTGGCGAAAATGGCCGGAATGCCTCAGTCGGTGCTTGAACGGGCGGGTGATATGCTGCATCAGCTGGAAGATAGTCACAATGCCGAAGGCCTTGGGAAGAAGGTGCGTGAAAAGAAATCCAAAACCACTGATTCTTCGGCTGGCATTCAACTAAGCTTTATCCAGCTTGACGATCCATTGCTTCAGCAGATCAAGGAGGACATCCTGAACACCGAAATAAACACGCTGACACCTGTTGAAGCACTGATGAAATTAAATGAAATCAAAAAATTGCTGAAAAAAAATTAGGCGGAATGATTTTTTTTATACATTTGCAGCCTCAAAATTACCATGCGAAAGTAGCTCAGCTGGTAGAGCACGACCTTGCCAAGG
>JBAXFM010000276.1:0-6920 GCA_037139855.1 Bacteroidota bacterium | reverse complement strand
GCGCCAAGTGCAGGATCAAGTTCCAGTGAATCAATCTGGTTTGGCCGTTGCAGATAATCAGCTAACAGGATCACCGTTGAATCGGCATTGACCAGGATGGGCGCCGACAGCTTAAGCATTTGCGGATCTTTTGCCACAGGAAGGTCATTGTTTGACGAACAGCTCCAAATGAACAAAGGGACGGCTGCGATGATAATTGGTAACAGTTTACTTTTCATATTTTCGATTTTTATTTGTGCAATAAATAATGGTCATAATGCCTGAATCAGGATGCTGCCCCGGATCATTTCATCCTGCTTCAGTGTTAAAATAAACTGACCGGACGATTGATGATGATCATATTCAATTAGATTGTCGATGGCAGAAACTGTACCTGAGTATATGGTTTCGATCTTTCTGCCGGAAAGGTCAAATAACATCAGTTCGATTTTTGAGCCGATGGGCGCTGTAAATGGGATGGAGGTGTGATCGAGAAAAGGATTTGGCCGGTTTGGCATCAGCCGGGGGCTGTTATCCCTGAGGTTTTCATTCACACCACTCGACCATGGAAAAAACTGCACCAATGAGAGTTTTAAATGTCCCTTCCAGTTTCCCCAGCTATGCCCTTCGTGCCATTCCTGGTATTGAAAAGTGTAATCTTTCGCCTGGAGGATGTCACGCAACCCATGCACCATCGGGATCAGTATTCCGATGTCGTAGGTACCGATGTCAATGTACAATGACAAGTTAAGTTTGGGCCCGCCGGAAAAAGTTTCGCTGATTACCGGAATGACATCGCTGGATTGGGCTGCAATTTTCCCAAACAGTTCCGGGTGCTTCATGCCAATGTAAAGGGAGATATTTCCACCGTCTGATGCACCTGCCATGGCGCGTCTTGCGGGATCTTTACTGGTTTTGTACCGGGCATCAATCACCGGCATCAACTCACTGGTGATGAATTCGGTAAACTTGTCAATTTTGCTGCCGGCATATTCTGCGGCACGGTCAACCGCCGGCACAAAAACACCAATCACCGGCGTCATCAGGTGTTCGGAGATCAGGTAGTCTAAAATGTTGTTGGCCTTGCAAAGAGTGATGTAATCCAATCCGTCGTGAAACAGAATTACCGGATAGGCTTCACTGCCCGAAGGGTACCCTGGCGGAAGGTAAACACGTACCTGTCGGTTGTTGCCCAGAATGGTGCTATGAAATGTGGTATCTTTCAGGGTACCGTGCGGAATATTACTGTAATAACTTACCTCAGGAGGAACAACATATCCCGGCATTCGTAATTCGGAATTGGGTCCGAAACCTCCCAGGCACGTATTTGGGTTCTTCGGGTCGAGGATCCAGTTAGATCCATTGATGACAAGTTTATAATCGAGCCGTGCATCTGTTTCATAAATGGTGGTATAAAACCAAAAGGATGAACCGCTTATGTTGGTAAATGTTGCATCGGGATTCCATCCGGTTGCATCCCCGGCCATTGAAACTGATTGTGCGGAGGAATTATAAACGAAATGAACAAGGGTATCGTATTCAACAAACGGCAGCGGATGACCGGCATTCATAAAACTATCGGCCACGGCCTGACGTTGTGTTTCGGGCAATGAATTTAACCGGGTGATGAGTTGCGCGAAAGATTGGCCCTTCATCTGGTTTCCGGCAATCATTAACAGCGTAAGGAACAATAGTTTTTTCATCATGGGAACGATCGGAATTATACTCTTTTCTTTTCTGAGACAAACAACCAGAGGGCAGCAGAGATCGACAAGGAAACACCACTGATAATGAATACAATTCCTTTGTCGGCAGAATTTTTGATAAAGGTGCCAACCACTGAGCTGGCAATGAGTTGTGGCAAAACCACCGAGAGGTTGAAAATTCCCATGAAAAAGCCCATCCTGCTTTTATCCACCTTTTCTGACATGATCGCAAAAGGCAGACTCACCACAGCGGCCCATCCAAAGGTGAGGATACACATCATGGTATAAAGCATAAAGGTATTCGTGGCAAACATCACGATTCCGAAATACCCCAGGGCCATGATGCCCACCATGAGTGATTGTGTTTTCACGCGACCGAGCCGTTTGCTCATTGGTTCAAGCAGGAATGCAGGCCAGATTGCGCCAACCGCATTGAGGATAAAGAATGACCAGCCGATCATTTGCCCGAGTCGCATATTACGGTCGGCTACCGACATGTCGGGCATGGCAGGCAGCTTTTGTTCAAGGAAGGCAAAAATGTAAACAAACATTGTTTGAATGCCAAGCCATGAAAATCCATGGGCAAAGTAGAGCTTGAAAAGTTCTCCCCATTGCGTTGGCGAAGCAGTGGTTTTCTCTGCGGTTTTACCATCTTTTAAAGCAGCTTTCACTGCATCATCATGCTCCGAAGTAGTGAGTTCTCTTGGCTCTTCGATGAAGAACAACGGTCCGATCGAAAACAGGAGTACAATAATCACCCCGGCATAAATGAGGAAGTAGTTGCCAATCAAGGCGCCCATGAGGTAGGCCCCGCTGCCGAACAGGTTCGACAGGGATTGCATCCATGTATAGCCTTTTGTGCGGGGCTGACCATCGGGGGTTACATCGGCAATAATCGATCGGGTAGGGTTGAAGCTGATGTTGATCGACAGATCAAGGGTAAGCGCAACGGTGATGGCCACTGCCATGATGCTGGCAATGCCGAAAAAATTACTGATTTTGTCAATGTTGGGAAGGGCAAAAATCATCAGGGCTGCCAGGATCCCGCCAATGATGATGAAAGGTTTACGCCTTCCTCCCCAAAACCAGGCCTTGTCGCTGATTAACCCGATGATCGGTTGTCCAAGGATGCCTGCAATGGGGCCGGCCGCCCACACAATCCCGATCTGGTCAATTTCGAGGTTGTATTTTGTGCGAAGGATCCAACTCAATACGGCAATCTGTATTGACAGGGCAAAGCCCATGGCTGTGCTGGGAAGGCCCAGGATGATGTAGAAAATGTTGCTGAGGCGTTTTTGGATGGCGATCATGTTTGAATAATTACGAATGACGAATTACGAATTACGAATTACGAATGACGAATGACGAATGACGAAGCAGTGTGTTATTTTAGTTCAATGATTATAACAGATTTAGCTGGTATTGTTAGTTTTGACAGATCATTCAGCGAATTTCCTGAGATGATCTCTGTGCCGGATTTGAATTTCTTTAAAAATTCGTTGAACCGCCTGGTCTCAATTGTTTTTGTTTCTTCGTTGTTGTTCATGACAACCATGACGGTGGATTTCTCATTGTACCGGAAATAGATATAAATGCCGTCGGCAGGGATGAAGTGCCTGAACTTTCCTGTATGAATTACCTCATTTGCATCCCGCCAGTGAATAAGCTTCCGCAAGTAGTTGTACATGTCGTTTTCTGCCTCCGTTCTTCCCTGTGGAGTGAAAGCATTCCGCGAATCACCCATCCATCCACCCGGGAAATCCTTGCGTTTGCTTCCGTCTCCCGATTTGTCGGGACCGGTGGTCATCAGAATTTCAGTCCCGTAATAGATTTCCGGGATGCCCCTGGTAGTCAGAATGTAAGCCATGGCCATTTTAAGTTTACGCACATCGTCTTTCTGTGAGTCGAGGTATCGGTTTACATCATGATTATCAGCGAAAACCACAATATTGTTCGGGTTTGGGTATGAAAAATCCTGGGCAAGGATTTCATAAAGCCTGACGATTCCGGTATTCCACCCTTCGGGTTCGCTGAAGGCTTTATTCAGTGCATCATACAATGGAAAATCAAATACTGTGGGTAGCCATGAATCGTATCCGTCCTTGTTTTGCGAACCTTTTTGCCAATAAGCTACCGAAGCGGGATAGTTCAGCCAGCATTCGCCCACTACATTGAAATCGGGATATTCCTCATTGAGTCGCTTTCCCCATTCAGCCATCATTTCTTTAAAAGGGTAGGGGTGAGTGTCCTGCCTGATGCCATCCAGACCGGCATATTCAACCCACCAGATGCTGTTCTGAATGAGGTAATTTTTCACATAAGGATTGGCCTGATTCATATCGGGCATGGTAACGTCGAACCATCCGCGCACAAACATATTGCTGTCAGACTGCGACGCATAAGGGTCGGTAAATGTTCCAGCCCGGTAATTGGTACGGGTAAATTCCGGCCATTGGTTTATCCAGTCGCTTGATGGCAAATCCTTCATCCACCAGTGACCAATGCCACAGTGGTTGAAAACCATGTCTTTGATTAGTTTCATCCCGCGTTGGTGAACGGCATCACTCAGTTTCAGGTAGTCTTCATTGGTGCCGAACCTGGGGTCGATCTGATAATAATCAGTGATCGAATAACCATGGTAGGAATACTTTACCATGTTGTTTTCCAGCAAAGGATTGATCCATAAGGTGGTTACTCCCAGATCCTGAAAATAATCGAGATGGTTAGTAATGCCTTTAAGATCACCTCCGTGACGACCATCCTGATTGGCTCTGTTCACCGGCTCCACCATTCCGGGATAGTTGTCGTTAGCTGTATCTCCGTTTGCAAATCGGTCGGGCATGATCAGATAAATAATGTCATGGGAGGTAAAGATTTTTCGTTGGGCCGATCCTTTCTTTCTGGCTTTCAGTTCATAAAGGTAAGTACCAACAATTTTATCTTTCAGTTTGAAATGGATGGTGGCTTTCCCGGGTTGTGCATTATTACTGATAGTCAGATCCAGAAAAAGATAGTTGGGATTTTCAACTTTGTTGACTTTTTTAAGTACAAAACCAGGATAGCTGACGGTAACAGTGGTAGAAGCAATATTCTTTCCGTGAACAAGCAATTGCAGGCTGGTATTTTTGAACCCAATCCACCAAAAAGGCGGTTCAACCCTTTTAAGCGCTACTTCCTGGGAAAAGGCATTTATTGATATGGTTACCAGGATTATTAGAATTAATCCTTTGATATTCATGCGATAACTGGTATTAATTTTAGCCATGTTTCAATATTTAACCGCAGAGAACGCGGAGAAATCCGCAGAGAACCACAGAGTTAATAGTTATTTACAACTTGTTTTATCCCGTTTGTCAACTTAACAACGTTGAAGTTAATCAAGATTCCGCTTTACTTTTCTTTGCGTTTCTCTGCGCCTGCTCTGCGATCTCTGCGGTTTAATTCTTAATTTTTAATTTAACGGTCCGGCCATAGAGAACAGTCAGGTGAGCCAGTTTAGCCGCCAGTTCCGGAGTGAAATCCCCGGCGTTTACCCTCCATTGCCAGTTATTCTGGGTGGTGCCGGGAAGATTCATGCGTGCCGATGTGCCGAGCCCGAGCAGATCCTGCATGGGTACGATGGCTGTGTAGGCTACAGAAGACCATGCAAGCCGTAAAAACGACCAGTGAATGTCGTGTTCGCCGGTATTCAGGTAGTCGAGCACATATTTGCGGTCATCAGCAGAGGCGCTGTTAAACCAGCCTACTACGGTATCATTGTCGTGTGTTCCGGTATAGACGATGCAATTTTTAACATAATTGTGCGGGATATAATCGTTGGCTTCAGAGGAATCAAAAGCGAACTGAAGGATCTTCATACCCGGAAGGCCAAATCCATCGCGGAGTTCCTCTACATCCGGGGTGATAACTCCCAGGTCTTCAGCAATAATCGGCAAATCGCCAAATTCAATTTGCATGGCGTCGAAGAAATCTTTGCCAGGACAAGTGATCCACTCCCCGTTGATGGCAGTTTTTTCGTTATATGGAACGGCCCAATAGGCTGCAAAACCGCGGAAATGGTCGATGCGGATGATATCGTATAAGAATAAGCTCGTCCGGATGCGGTCGATCCACCACCGGTAGCCGGTTTCTTTTAACACATCCCAGCGGAAAAGAGGATTGCCCCAAAGCTGACCGGTTTCGCTGAAATAATCAGGCGGCACGCCTCCAACGCGAATTGGGTTAAGGTTGCTGTCAAACTCGAAAATTTCAGGATTTGCCCAGGCATCGGCGCTGTCGAGGGCAACATACAGGGGGATGTCACCAATAATTTTCACTTTGTGGGTGTGAGCATATTCCTTCACTGCAATCCACTGTTTGAAAAAGAGGAACTGTAAGAATTTATGAAAATCGATCTCCTCATGCAGCAATGTCTGGATGGCCCGAATGGCTTCAGCTTCCCTCATTTTCAGCGGATTTTCCCAGAGATACCATGGCTTTTGGTCGCGGTTTGCCTTGATGGCTCTGAAAAGCGCATAATCATTGATCCATTTTGACTGGTCCTTTAAAAAATTACGGTAAGCCATTTTTTCAAGGTTATCAGCATAAAGAGCGAAAGAATGATACGCTTTTCGTAAAAGGGGCAACTTCGTTTGCTGTACCGCCTCGAAATCAACGGTGGTATCCGAAAAATGAGGATAGTCCTGGAGATCTTCGGCATGGAGCAATCTGGCTTTTACCAGAATATCCAGGTCGATGAGATTTGGATTGCCTGCATGCGCTGAAAAACACTGGTAGGGAGAATCGGCATACCCTGTGGGCCCCAGCGGTAAAATTTGCCAGTATTGTTGTTTTGCCTTTACCAGGAAATCAATAAACTCAAAAGTTGCTTTCCCAAGTGTTCCAATCCCATATTTGCCGGGCAATGAAGTGGGATGCAGTAAAATTCCGGATGAGCGTTCATTAATCATGTTAGTTTCAGAATTAAATTGTTATAAAGATTTTAATAGAGTGCATTTTTTCAAACAGGTTGGACTATTGTGCTCTTTTTGTATGTCACGACGATAAGGGTTGCAACAGCCGCAATGGCAAAGGAGATTCCTCCGATGTACATGGCGCTCACGGGGTTCCCTCCAAAGAAAAGTCCAATCACATACCCGAGCATGCTGGAAGCAATCACTTGCGGGGCAACGATGAACAGATTGAAAATCCCCATCATGACTCCCAATTTGTCGGGAGGTAAAGCAGAAGTGAGCA
>JBAXFM010000275.1:0-6983 GCA_037139855.1 Bacteroidota bacterium | reverse complement strand
TTTTGACTTTTCACTAGGGTATTACTACCGGGAAATCATACTTAAAGTCTTCACAATCGGGTTTACCCAGGATGTTTCCAAGAAAATCACGGTAAGCATCGGTAAAAGAGAACTTGCTGATGTCGTAGTAATCATCTGACAGTGGTTTATTTCCAACGGCTCCCATGTCGATGGAGCCAGTGTTGAATTCTTCAAGTTCCACATTTGGCACGATCTTCTTCATCACCGGCATCTGGCCATACTCTTCGCGAAGCAGCAAGTCCACAACTTTGTCAGCCAGTGTTGAGGTTAAGCGGCGATCATAATGGCGGCAATGTCCGGAGCGCGGATAATAGCCCGAAATCTGTGCCCTGGCCTCAACCCCGAGGCGGCTGCTGATTTCCGATGCAATGATTCCGCTCACACCACCAAACCGGGGATGTCCGTATTCATCGAGTTCAGAACTGGCATATACCACATCCACTTTGCCCGATTTCTCATCATACCAGCGGGTTCCTTCCGAAACCGGAATGACCAGATACCGTTTTTTTGATTGCATATAGGCCTCTTTCACCGTCTCGAAAAAAACCTCTTTGCGTTCTTTTGTAATCTCGAACTCCGGAATGAGCCCGAGGGAGGCCCCGCCAAATATGGCAGTGCCGGTAAGCCATCCGGCATCGCGTCCCATCACTTCCATCACGAGAATCCGTGAATGCGACTCGGCTGTGGTCTTGAGATTTGCGGTGAATTCCATCATCGACTGGGCTGCCGATGGAAATCCGGGACACATAACGGCTTCTATATCTTTCCCGTTATAATGGTGTATTGTTCGTGTGCGCAGGTCATTGTCGATGGTTTTCGGAAATCCGATGACGGGGATCCCTTCAGTTTCAAACAAACGCTTGGCTGCGCCGTTGGTATCATCGCCCCCGATGGTTACCAAAACATCAATTTTATAGCGTTCAAAATTGCGTAATACTTGTGGAACGCGGCTTTCAGGGTTCTTTTTGGATGGGAAGGGATTGGTGCGGCTTGAACGAAGCGCGGTACCGCCATAATATCCGTCATATGGCTGGTGTGTAAGGTCAACCACGTTACCATCTCCCAAAAGGCCTTTCCATCCCTGGAGGATGCCATAAACTTTAAAACCCAGCAATGATGCACGGTTTCTGATTGCTTCGATGCTTGCATTGATGGCAGGCGTATCGCCGCCACCTGATAAAATTGCCAGTGTTTTTCCCTGGAACAGCTTATGTTCGTATTTCATTATTTTTTGTGTTTTACGGGTGCAAACTTACAATTTTTTTGCAAATTACCCGGGTCTCCGCACCATCCATTCTCAAATTTCCATATGGTTTTCGTACTTTTGCGCCCTAAATCAAAAATTGTGTGGAATTTTCTGGTTAAGACCATTTTACGGAACCGAATCACTATTTTAATTGTGATCGCACTCATGACAGCCTTCATGGGCTATAAGGCAACACAGGTAAGGATACAATATGAAAGTGCCAGCATCCTGCCAGCCAAAGATTCCACAAGTATTGCTTATCATCAGTTTATCAAACAATTCGGCCAGGACGGAACAGTGATGTTTATCGGGATTGTCGATCCGAACTTCTTCCAGTTGCAACATTTTAATACAGTGTATGATCTTACCGACTCATTAAAAAAGATCCGTGGCGTTGCTGAGATCGTTTCGGTAACGAGGTTGTTCACCCTCGTGAAAAACGACTCGCTGAAAAAGTTTGAATTCATACCGATTTCACCTCATAAACCTTTGAATCAGCAGGCACTTGACTCGATCAAGACCCTGATTTTCTCATTGCCTTTTTATAACGAACTCGTTTACAACAAATCCACGTCAGCCTATCTGATGGCCCTGACGCTGGATAAAAAGATCATTGATTCAAAAGAACGCGACAGGTTGATCGATGATGTAAAAAATACCATGCAGCGGTTTTCGGAGAAGTCGAAAGTGGAAGTTCATTTTTCAGGACTCCCCTATATACGCACGCTGGTGGCCAGGAAGTTGCAAAATGAGCTCAAACTGTTTATTTTTCTGGCATTGCTCGTGAGTGCCATCTTCCTGTTTATATTTTTCCGATCTGTAAAAGCCGTTGTTTTTCCAGTTGTCATCATGCTTATCAGCGTGTTGTGGGCTCTTGGCCTCATGGCCCTTTTCGGTTATCGTATCACGATGCTTACCTCAATCATTCCTCCGCTTGTCATCGTTATTGCTGTCGAAAACTGTATTTTCATCCTGAATAAGTACCATTACGAATACAGTCTTCACCGAAATCAGGCCAAAGCCTTGTCCAGGGTCATCCAACGCATCGGGGCCGCCAACCTGCTAACCAATGCTGCCACCGCCGCAGGGTTTGCTGCATTTACCATCACCAACAACAACCTGCTGGTTGAATTCGGGTTGATTGCTGCCCTCAGCATCATGGTCATTTATGCTTTGTCACTCACCCTGGTTCCCATTTTCTTCAGCTTTCTTCCCCCACCTGAAGGGAAACACACGAAACATATCGAGGAAAGCATTGCCAAATCATTGATTGACAAAGCCGTATATTTAGTTACCCACCACCGCAACCCGATTTACATCTCCATGGCTGTTTGTATTGTGGTTGGCGCAATTGGAGCCTTTCGGCTGAAAACAAGCGGGACCATTGTTGATGACCTTTCAAAACGTGATCCCATTTACACCGACATGATGTTCTTTGAAAAGAACTTTAAGGGAATCATGCCGCTCGAAATTGTCGTTGACACCAAAAAGAAAAAAGGGGTGCTGAACCTGGCCACCCTGAAAAAGATTGATCGCCTGCAGGATAGCCTCCGAAAATACAAAGAGCTATCAAAACCCTTATCGATCGTTGAGGTTATCAAGACGGCCAAACAGGCATTTTATGCAGGGGATCCTGAATTTTATACCCTGCCAAATTCCAATGAATTAGCCTTTATGGCCGACTACATTCCTTCGTTTAAAACAAAAAAAAGGTCGCTTCTTGATAATTTCATCGACTCATCCTACCGGATTACCCGAATCAGTGTTCAGATGGCCAACGTTGGGACTGTCAAGATCGACAGCATCCAGCAGAGTCTCAAACCAACCATCGATTCGATCTTTAACCCGGCCAAGTATAATGTTTCCATCACGGGGACCAGCGTTGTATTTTTAAAAGGAACAAACTTCCTGATCAGGAACCTGTGGGAAAGCATCGCGCTGGCGGTGGTGGTCATTGCCTTGCTGCTCGCATTTCTGTTTACCTCGTGGCGCATGATCCTGATCTCTCTTATCCCGAATTTAATTCCACAACTCATGACCGCGGCGCTGATGGGGTTTACCGGCATCCCGATCAAACCATCTACCATTCTGATTTTCAGCATCGCTCTTGGAATTTCAGTGGATAACTCCATTCAGTTTCTTTCTCGTTATCGTTTGCAACTAAAACAAACCGGCCACAATATTCCTTCTTCCGTCGTCTCCGCGCTGCGTGAAACCGGTTACAGCATGATCTATTCATCAACTGTTCTGTTTTTTGGGTTCGGCATATTTGTGCTTTCAACATTCGGCGGCACACAGGCGCTGGGGTTTCTGATTTCATTCACCCTGCTGGTAGCAGGTTTGCTTAACATGTTCGTATTGCCTGCGTTGCTCCTCACCCTTGATAAATGGAGTACCACAAAAGCTTTTGAAGAACCCCTGATGGATATCTACGATGAGCCTGGTGATTTGGATTTGCAAGGCATCGACTTTGAGAAGCCGGAGAAATAAATTTCGAGACTTCCATATTGTTTATTAACTTTACCCGGTTGTTTCTAATCACGCTATTATGAAAGGAATTATTTTAGCCGGAGGAGCCGGTACGCGTCTGCATCCATTGACCCTGGCGGTCAGCAAACAATTGATGCCGATTTACGACAAGCCGATGATCTATTATCCACTGTCGGTGCTGATGATGGCCGGAATCAACGAAATCCTGATCATTTCCACGCCACATGACCTGCCCCATTTTAAGTTGCTGTTGGGTGACGGAAAAACGCTTGGCTGTTCCTTTTCATATGCGGAGCAATCAATTCCGAACGGACTGGCACAAGCCTTCGTGATTGGAGAACAATTCATCGGGAAGGAAAAGGTAGCGCTGGTTCTTGGGGATAATATTTTCTTTGGCAACGGTCTTTCACAAATCGTATTTGAAAACAATGACCCAAGCGGCGGTGTCGTGTTCGCGTATCATGTCCATGATCCGGAACGATATGGTGTGGTTGAATTCGACAATGATTATAATGCCCTGTCGATCGAAGAAAAACCCCTCAAACCGAAATCGAATTTTGCGGTTCCGGGATTGTATTTTTACGACAATACCGTTATTGAAGTAGCAAAGAATATGAAACCCAGCGCCCGCGGCGAATATGAAATTACCGATGTGAACCGCTGGTACCTTGAGCAAGGCAAACTAAAAGTTGGCGTGTTAAGCCGTGGCATTGCCTGGCTGGATACCGGGACCTTTGAGTCTCTATTACAGGCATCACAGTTTGTTGAGGTTGTTCAAAATCGCCAGGGTCTTAAAATCGGTTGCATTGAAGAAATTGCTTATCGTATGAAATTTATTGACCGTGAACAGTTGATCAGGATCGCACAGCCCCTGCTGAAAAGCGGATATGGCCAGTACCTCATAAACCTGACGGATTAAAAAAAGTGTTAAGTATAAAGTGTTAAGTGTTAAGTGTTAAGGAGATAGTTTACCAGTTCATATGCAATCCCTAAAATCACTCCAGCAAAGGATTAGTGAGGCTTTTGTCAGCGCTAAGTTCAACCATGAGCCGCTAGAGTTATACCAGCCCATTTCTTACACCCTCGATCTGGGAGGCAAACGGTTACGCCCGGTTCTCGTGCTGATGTCGTGCGATATTTTTTCCGGAGATATTGAGAATGCCGTTTATCCCGCCATGGGAGTTGAAATCTTTCATAATTTCACCTTGCTTCATGACGACATCATGGACAATGCTCCATTGCGCCGTGGGAATCAAACTGTTCATCAGAAATGGAATGCCAATACCGCCATTCTTTCTGGTGACACCATGTTTGTAATTGCCTACGAATATGTTGCCAAAACTGATCCTAAACTGTTGCCTCAGGTACTCGACCTTTTCAACGATACCGCCCGTAAAGTTTGTGAAGGGCAGCAATATGACATGAATTTTGAGACCCGGCAGGATGTCTCAATCCCCAATTACATGTTGATGATCAGACTGAAAACAGCGGTATTAATTGCCTGTAGCCTTAAACTCGGCGCTATCCTGGCCCATGCCGGTAACGCGGATGCTGAAAAAATTTACGAGCTTGGTATTGAACTAGGACTGGCCTTTCAGCTTCAGGATGATTACCTGGATGCCTTCGGAGATACCAGCAAATTTGGCAAGGCAATCGGAGGCGACATATCCACGAATAAAAAAACTTTTCTTTACCTCAAAGCATTTGAATTGGCTAAAGATGAGAAGCTCATCCAACTGAGTAACTACTTCTCCGACACGAACATCGCCCTCCATAATAAAACAGAAGGAATTTTAAAAATCTACCGGCAATTAAAAATTGATGAAATCACACGCATCGAAATAGAACTCCATCACACGAAAGCCATGGAAATTCTGAATACCTTTAATTTCAACCCGGAAACAACCAATGAATTAGTGGTATTGATGCAGGAAATGCTCGGAAGAGAACGATAATACCTGTGTCCCTTCATTCGTCATTCGTCATTCGTAATTCGTAATTCGTAATTCCCTTATCCCTCCATAATCTCCAACTCATAACTAAGTTCTTCCCACCGCTTCATCTCCCGCTCCAATGAAAGTTTAACCCCCTCATATTCCTTGTACAGACTGCCATCCTGAATTTGCTTCTGATATTTATCCGGAGTGCCTAACATGCCTTCCTTGACCTTCATTTCAGCTTCAAGCCGCTCTATTTCCGATTCGCATTTGCCAATCTGGGTTTTCACTTTACGAATCTCCTTTTCATTTTCCTTTCGTTTTTCCCAATTGATTTTATTTTGCGAAACCTGGTCCGTATCATTTGAAGCGTTCACGTTCCGTTGCGCTGTTTCCAGCTCTTTCAGCGACTGCATCCGTCGTTGCTCCAGGAAATCATAAATATCCCCGATGTACTCTTTCATTACGCCATGTCTGAACTCAAAAACACGGTTGGTCAATCCCTGCAGAAAATCACGGTCATGCGAAACAATAATCAATGTCCCGTTGTACTGGAGCAGCGCACTCTTCAACACATCCTTTGAACGCATGTCAAGGTGATTGGTAGGCTCATCAAGAATCAGCAGGTTAGCAGGAGTCAGAAGCAATTTTGCCAGGGAAAGTCGTGATTTTTCTCCTCCCGATAAAACTTTGACTTTCTTTTCAATATCGTCGCCACTGAATAAAAAGCCACCAAGAATTCCTTTTATCCGGGTGCGGATATCTCCAACTGCAATATCGTCAATGGTCTTAAACACTGTTTTTTCAGGATCCAGGTAATCACTTTGGTTTTGGGCGTAATAACCGATCACCACATTATGGCCATATTTCAACTCGCCGGTAAAATCGACAAGGCCGGTGATTACTTTGGAAAGGGTAGTCTTACCTTCCCCATTTTTGCCGACAAATGCAATACGATCATGTTTGATCACCGAAAAATTAAGATCATTCAACACACGCTTCTGTGGATAATCCTTGCAGAGATGGTTCCCCTCCAAAATTATTTTACCTGAATGAGGCGCAGGCGGGAACCTGAACCGGATCCCGGATTCATCCACCATATCCACCTCCACCAAGTCAATTTTATCCAGGAGTTTAATGCGTGACTGAACTTGTTTTGCTTTGGTTGCCTTAGACCGGAAACGTTCCACAAACCGTTCGATCTGGCGAATCTGCCGTTGCTGATTGTTATGCGTGGCAAGCTGGCTTTCCATCCGCTCTTCACGCAATAAAACATATTCAGAATAATT
>JBAXFM010000274.1:0-7011 GCA_037139855.1 Bacteroidota bacterium | reverse complement strand
TGACAGAGATCCATGTAATCATCCCGGCTCCGGGATCCGGAAAGATCATTGACCTTATTTCTCTTATTGCCCGGATCACTCCTACACCACCGCCAATCGGAGGGTTGAACATTTATCCTAACCAGACGTTGAATATTACCACGGATGGCGATACTGAAACGCAGGATTGGGGATATTTCCCGTCACTATTTCTTATGTCTCAGTCGATGGAAATTCAGCGCATGACGCCTGTTTTTTCGACACAGTTGTTTACCAACACCTCGGTTTATGTTTGCCTTTCCGGTGGGGAGAATCCAAAATCCGGAAGCGCACAAATCGAGCTGTTCTTTCTTTACCGGATCATTGACCCGGCAGCTTCAGGAACCCCCGGAGGCGGTGGTGGCAGCTCAGCGCCTCAGGTTGTCCAATCATTTGTCAACCAGAGCGAGATCACAGTCGTTCATAACCTTCAAAAGTACCCCACGGTTGTAGTCGTAGATACCACCGGTCGGGAGCTGATCTCGGAAATTACCCATGAATCAACCGACCAGATGGTGATCCGGCTTAACCCGGCAGCAAGCGGGAAAATAATTTACAGTTAACCCTTTTACAAACCTAAACATCACAACCATGGCAAAAAAAGTATTGGTCCCGTTGGACTTCAATAAAAACGAATTGCAGAACGCTGTAATTCAAAACCTGGCATCGGCTCCGGCAAGCCCGATAAAAGGCCAGAAGTATTTCGATACGACCGACAACATTGAAAAGTACTGGAATGGTACTGCCTGGGTGAAATCGGTCGATCCCAGCGCCATTGATCACAACTCACTGGTCAACCGGGGCACCAATACCCATGCTGCAATTGACACCCATCTGGCATCCACTTCAAATCCCCATGCCACAACCAAGGCACAGGTAGGGTTGACCAATGTTGATGACATCAAGCAGATGCCTTTGGCATACCTTGATGTTGATGGCAACCTGGCGGCCAATTCAGATGTGAAAGTGGCCAGTCAAAAGGCGACCAAGACCTATGTTGATGGTCAGGTGGCAGCTATCCAGGGACAAATCACCGCCGGCATGGTTTACAAAGGCACCTTCGATGGAAGCCAGACCATTGCAGCGCAGGGGATCACGACCATTCAAAAAGGATGGTTCTGGAAAGTGACTGTTGCCGGTACGACTTCCGGTGTTAGTACTCCATCCGGTGCCGGGGTGAGCGTGGGTGACATGGTCATTGCAAACGTTACAAAAGCTTCTGCCATTGTCGCCGCCGATTTCGACGGAGTTGACAACACCGAATCTTCTGACCTGGTAAAACTGGCAGCAGTTCAAACCCTGACCAACAAATCCATCGATGCCGATAACAACACGATCAGCAACCTGGAAACCGACAATTTCAAGGCAGGTGTCATTGATACAGATGGAACGCTGACGGCAAACAGTGATACCAGGCTGGCAACCCAGAAGGCCACCAAGACCTATGTTGATGGTAAAACCACCGGTCGCACCAAGAAATATGTGGGTGCCATTACCGGTGTCGCCACTCAGACCATTGCAGCAGCTACCCATGGATGCACAGCAGATGTCGTTGTGGCCGACTATGAGACCATTTCCACGACCCGTTATTCAGTTGAAGTGGACATCAACGTGAATGCTGCCGGAGACGTAACCTGGACTTCCGCAACCGCAATTACCGGACAGATCGTAATTGTCGGGTAGTCTTCATAACCTAAAGAGTTTTTATGCCTTCATTTAAGTCCGATCTGGACATTCAACAAAATCAACTGTTAAACGCTGTCCTGCATAATCTACCGGATTTACCCCAAAATCCGGTAGAAGGACAGTTGTATTATAATTCTGGGAAGTTCACAGCCTATCTGTGGAATGGCAGTTATTGGGTTCCATGGGGAGAATCCGGAGGTGGCGGCCAGGTTCAGCAGGTAAAACAGTACATGCTGAATATACCGAATCCTTCGAGCAAATCTGCAATGGTTTTCGTGAGGTTATATGAGGATCAGACCGTGGTAAGAATTGATTCTCATTTCAGTAACGAATCGAGAGTGGATTTCAATATTGAATGTAGAACAGGTGTAAATGATCAGGGACTTCTTTTAACTCAACGGCCTATGCAGGCCGCATACACCGGAACAGAAACAACCGTATTTTCCTTCTCAGCTCTGTCAAAAGACAACTGGCTTTATTTCAGTCTTGCTGATGCTAATGGAGCAATCGAAATTCCTGCGAATGGTGATGAAGCAGCAACTCCTATTGAAGGTCAGCCGACAGAGGCTCCGGTAGAAGGTGAGATACTGGGATTGCTGACGATAACCATAACCTGTGTGATTTCATGAAAAAAGAGGAATGAAAATAAGGATATCTTAACTGAAAAACGGATGATTTTTGAGTTTCTCTGCAGTCTCAATCTTTGTGACCCGTATGTATGTTAGAAATGAAGTTGTTGTCCGGTGACCAGTGATTTGCATAATATCCCGCATCGGAATTCCTGCCAGGTATGCATTGGTGGCAAATGATCTCCGCGCCGTATGCGTTCTAATCTCAAGCCATTTGGTGTAATTACCGGTGCCAAGCTTCTTTTCTTGAGCCTTCTGGCCTATCCATCGCAAGGAATCATTTGTTTTTTGGTTTGAAGGAATATAAATTGATTCATATTTATCCAGAATTTCTTTCACCAATGGCTTTACCGGTATAATGACCGGCTCGTTTGTTTTCTGTGTCCGGACATACAGTTTCCCATCCTGAATTTTGTCTTTGGTGACTTTTGGCCAGTCCGAATGCCTTAACCCGGTATAACAGTTTAGCACAAATATGTCACGGATCCTGCGATATCCCGGGAACTCGATCTCCATTTCATAAAGCGTTTTGATTTCCGCTTCATTCAGGAAAATTGTATCCGCATCCTCTTTGATTGCTTTGAAATCCCTTTTCTGATGGTCACGGTTTGTGGTAAGGTTATCCTGATTCGCTTCATTCATCAGCCGTTTGATCCGCTTGATATGGCTGCCGATGGTATTTGGTTTGTAGGTTTTTGCCTTCAGATAATCTGTAAACTTGATATAGAAATCTTTTCCGATGGTATCGAAGTCAATCCTGAATGAATGCTTTTTCTCGAACTCTTCAAGATGGTTTTTAAGGCCACTATAATGATCAAGGTGCTCTTTCGTGATCTTGTTCTTGTAACGCTCCTTGAAGATGTCGAAGTAAGTGTAGAGCGTTACTTTGGGGACTACGCTTGCCTTTTTTCTTCCGGTAAACACCTTGAAGGCGTCATTCATCTCTTCTGACTTTCGGCTTACTTCTTCCTCGGAAAGCTTGATTCCTTTGGGGAAAAGCTCGTCATATTTATCCAGAAAAAAGTTGACAGTTTCTCTGAGCCTTTTATTCTCATCTGCAAAATCTTTAACAGGTTTTATTTTCTGCGCTTCCTGGTCCCACTTTGCAACAGGCACATGAACTCCGCTAGAAAGTCGCAAACGCTTATGATTAAAGGTGAATGATATAAGTAACAGGGCTTTGCCGTTTTTCTCTTTGTCCGGATAGAAGATTACAGAGGCCATAATTTGTACTGAATAATTTTGTCAGTTCAAAGGTACGAACTGTCAACTTCTTGTACAAATTTGTCAGTAAAAGTTATTAACGGGTGGTAACAGGTTGTAACAACGATTATCTATGATTCAGCATTGACGGGCGTTACAAAGATATTAGCCTGATTTTCAAGTCTGGGTATATGACCCCTCCGGGGTCACGGATCGTTTTATAACCCGCATAATTATTTGAAATTATGCGGGTTATTTTATTGCCTGGTACAACACCGGCGCAACATTGATAATTTACGCTCCCGAAACATTGCCATCCTGTTGCGCGGATGTGACGAAGTTTATCATCATAAATTCCCAGAGTACCCTGTTATATGTTACCTCTTCAGGATCTTGCCCGTCATAGCCCGTTCACCATTAATGACCCTTATAAAATAGATTCCGGGTGACAATCCGGACAGGGATATCGTTTGTTTCGGATCATTTCGCAGAACCTGTCTTAGCAGATGTTCTCCCCGTATGCCAAATACCTCTGCCAACACCTCCTGTGACAGATGGCCATCGGTAATCTCGAGGGTGACGTCGCCGGTAGTCGGGTTTGGATAGAGCCGGAAAAAGGATCCTGCCGGCTGAACAGGTAAAGGATTTTCGTCTGGCGTCTCTTTAAAAGAGTTGTTACAGTAACTGACAGTTGAGATATATGCATGCAGATAGCCTCCTGAATTGACCCTGGAAGCCGGGTAGAACGATATCCTGCTTCCGGCGATCAGGTTGGCTGACCCGCCATTCTGTACCAGGAAACTGCCACCGGGTCCTCCAACGGTAAGATACTGAAATGCATCGAAACAGGAAGACGTTGCGGCGGTGATGATTGTTGCCGGCAGTACCCGGTTGAGAGCAACACTGTTATTCATGACAACATTGGTGATGCTCCAGTCGCCTTTTGCATTTTTCACCCTGACGAATACGTCATGTTGCGTACTGCCCCATCCGGTGGTGTCAATCACCCATCCGGCTGAAATATTTATTCCCGGAGTGATTACGAGGGGTGTACCATTTCCGTATCCCGGGTCGATATCCAGGAAATATTCAACATTCACCATATTGGAGATGGCTTCATCAATATTGGTGAAAACCGAACTGCTGATGATACCCCAAACGCCATTTATATCCCTGGTGCGGACCGTCAACAAATGGATTCCCGGCAACACGCCGGTCAGGCTGATGGGGAAGGTTTGCGAAACATTAAGGCCTGCAGTTACAGGGATGCTGATGCCGTTGCCGAAGCCGGGATCGGAATCGATGAAATATTCCATCTTTGAGATTGGTGCCAGAACCGGTGGATAGGCATAAAAAATATCGGATGCTGCGATATTCCAGCTGTTTTCACTGTCTTTCACACGAACAACGACTTGGTGTATCCCGATCGTAAGACCTGTTACATCGATCCCAAACGCCCTGGCGACATCCTTGCCTGGAGTGATTGCCAGGGGCCTGGCAAACCCGAATCCAGGGTCGGTGTCGATATAGTATTCCATCTGTGTGATATCCGGCCTTGCTCCCAGGTCAACCGTGATGAAGGTTGCGGCTGAAATGATGCTCCACAGGGTGTCATCCTGGCAAACCCGGACGACCACCTGGTGTACCCCGAGGGCCAGTCCGGCAAGGCTGATGCTGAAGTTTGCCGAAACATCCTTTCCCGCTACGATGGACACGTTTATACCGTTTTTATACCCGGGATCGTTATCGACAAAATACTCCATTTTCCTGATGACCTGCGACCGGGCGCTTACCAGCGGCAACAGCAGCAGGCACATGAATATGAACCGTTTCATGGTCAGTGGCTTTTGGCTTTCACCGAAACGTTGGTGCCGTTCACCTGCATATACCAGATGGCCGGCACAGTGGGCATGCCAGAAGGGATGTAGGGAGTGGGTCCTCCATAGATCCCGCAATCAACCTTGTTATGGCCCCAGTGAATGGCAGGGGAGCCGGGTGCCAGTTTATATTTTCCATCCGTGCTGCCGGTGTTCACAAATACGGTGGCCATGTTGACATAGACCTGGTTGCTGTCGTTATATGCAGCATATTGATTGGCGGCTCCTATGTTGTTGGATACAGTCAGGTTTGTCCCGC
Organism: Bacteroidota bacterium; assembly: GCA_037139855.1. Lineage (GTDB taxonomy): Bacteria > Bacteroidota > Bacteroidia > Bacteroidales > FEN-979 > CAIVAT01. The sequence goes on along the minus strand of JBAXFM010000274.1, from coordinate 1,339 downwards.
CGAATTCTGTTGCCTGACCTGTCGTCCCCGTAGAGATATTATTCGTGTATTCATCACTGTTCAGCCATTGCGCTCCGCAGATGATATTGTTCCGGATTGTACCTGTAGATGTTCCATACAACTGGATACAATACCCTGAGACTTCTTTATAAAACACCACAGAATTGGTGAGTGTGAAATTTCCACCAGCGGCGCTAACTATTCTGTTTATATAACATTGGGTCACGACGACGTTATTGGCGGCAATGTTCATATCACCGATTTTCATATAAACTCTTTTAATAAGGACCCTGTCGGCCTGACAGAAAATATGGCCGTTCACCAAAACCCCCATGATGATCGAATTTTCAGAACCGGCTGAGAAAAAAAGGTCATCAATAATGGATCCGGCAATATTGGCCTGCGTCGAGTCATTCTCATCCAGGAAATAACCGGCCCCGATGATCACGAGGCGCTTTGAGCAGGTGAAGGCCCCATAGGATAAGCGGGAACTTTCAAGGTAGATGGTATCACCGGCACTTGCCGCGTTGTGGGCAAGCTGAATGGTAGTGAAGTTACCGGTCACACCGGTATTGTTGACACGCCACTTGGTGGCATTGGCCGTAAAGGCAAGGAGTACCACGGCGATCATTACCGCCGGAAGGGTAAAGTTCTTTTTCATGGTTGTGGTTTTTAAAATTGACATGTAAATATATAGTATAAATGCATCAAAGTCAAGGATGTTAAAGTAATATTGTTAATTGTATAACAGGAAAGATGGCCGGCCGCTTCAACCGCATCCGGCTTACATTTCAGGCAGGCTGCAGGAGGTACATTAGATTAAAAAGCACGTACAGCCCGCACAAGGCAATCGTAGCCCTTGTTGTAATTGCCCTGGCCACCATCGTTGAAAGCCGCGAACCTCGCAACTGACGCACCGGAATCGGAGGAACTCCAATACCAGTTATTTGCCAGGTTGCCAATCATAATCCTTTGCTGATACATCAGATTCAGCTAGTTTATCGATGGCAGCAACCAGTCGCTAAAGCCTCCACCGGTGTAGGATCGGGTCATCCCTGCTGCGTAGGTGTTGGTCAGGCCATTCTGGCAACGATAAAAAAGACTTTTATCTTGTGTTTGATCAGGATTTAAGCCAGCATATCGTTGGTCAATTCCTTTTTATTATCTTTTTTAATTCTTTATGCAACGAACACTGTGTGCATTCGATTTGAGGGCCATACCGGCACCCACAACGTGGTCGTTAAAGTGCAGGCTATAGGTAAACGAGTCTCCCGGTGAGTTCTGAGTAGATGACCACATGTATGCATTCATACCCTGGTCATTAAATTGTGCCCAGCGC
>JBAXFM010000273.1:0-7013 GCA_037139855.1 Bacteroidota bacterium | reverse complement strand
CTTCCAGCCAATGCGTGCCCAGGTATCCCGGTAGTTGTTTATGAAGGTAAGACATATCATACCATTCAGATTGGCACCCAATGCTGGATGAAGGAAAATCTTGACGTAGGGTTGATCAAGTCGAGCTTTGAGCCGCTTACCAACAATGGTATCATTGAAAAATATTGCTACGATGATGACCCGTTGAATTGTGAAGTTGACGGTGCATTTTATTCGTGGGACGAAATGATGAATTATGTTGCCAGTTCAAATTTAGTCCCAAGCGGTATTCAGGGAATTTGTCCGGTTGGATGGCACATTCCAAGTGATGCTGAATGGGATATTCTTACGCTCTACCTTGGAGGTTCAGGTGTTGCAGGCGGTAAAATGAAAGAAACCAGCTCCTGCCATTGGTATAATCCCAACGTGGGCGCCACTGATGAATTTGGGTTTGATGCCCACGGAACAGGAGACCGTGGATGGGATGGGAGTTTTAGCGCATATAAAGGGAGAGTAAGCTTTTGGAGCAGTTATGATTCGTGGATGCGCCGGATGCAATCAGATAATGCTGAGCTGCTGCGATCACCCCCGTATAGTTCAGCGGCCTACAGTGTAAGGTGTTTAAAAGATTAGTGGCGATTGTAATTATTTAAAAAACGGAATTATCAGGAATGGTGTGAATCCTTTCATTAAATATCGAAAATTTGGATTGGTTATCCTGTTGCAGTGTATCGGGTTAGCAGGATTTACAATCAATGCCCCTGTAACAAGGCTGGATTCACTTTTTCCATGCCCTTTCTCACAGGTTACCTTTCCGGTAAAGGTTGATAATTTCTCAAACATCGGAGCGATAACGCTTACGATTCAATATGATTCAACCGTGATGTTATTCGACAGGACGAACTCTGCCGTAAACCCTGTTTTTTCAGGTGCAATCCTTAACGAAGCACCATTGGGTTCAGGTTCTGCGTTGAAAAAAATATTGATTGTATGGTCCGCCTTAAATCCTGTGACCCTACCCAACGGGTCCATCGTTGCAACGCTTAAATTCAGCTATCTCGGCGGGTCAGCGGCCCTTACTTTTGATAACAGTTCCAATGGAGGAACTCTTTGTGAATTTGCCGATTCAGCGGGTGTGCAACTTTTGGATACTCCATCGGATATTTTTTATCACAACGGATTTGTTTCACCATTTGTTCCGGTGAGTGCTTCCATTACTGCAACATCTGATACCGTATGCCAGGGAAGCATGGTTACCTTCACGGCCACTTCGGCCAATACCAATGGGAATGCGACCTACTCATGGTTTGTCAATGGAAATTTAATGGCAACATCCCTTTCCTGCGGATCACTTGTGAATGGTCTTGTTGCCTGCTATCCATTCAATGGGAATGCGTATGATGAAAGCGGCAATGGAAGTAATGGAACGGTATTGGGTCCGACGCTGACAACAGATCGTTTCGGAAATCCAAACAGCGCTTATCTTTTCGACGGGAATGGTGACTATATCGTATGTGATGCTGATAATTTGCCAATAACCGACCGAACGGTTTCATTGTGGTTTTACGCCAATTCATTAGGTACACATCCTAACCCTCTGGCATACGGAGGCAATAATTGCGGTACAACATGGTTTCAATCCATCAACCACACAGGGCCGGAGTATGTGCTGGAATCACATTGTGAAGTGAATCACTTTGCAGTCGGATACACAACTGCCCCTGTGGGACAATGGGTTAACTGGGTGATCACAAACGATGTGACCGGTTGCAAGATGTTTATCAACGGAGTGCAGATTGGATCGAACAGCAATTACGTGGATGACACTTATGTCACCGGCAAAGACCTGGCCATCGGAGTATGTGTTTCAACCAATGGCATGGCACCTTATACTGATTGGAATTTGGGTTGGTTTGATGGAAAGATTGATGATGTAAGAATTTATGACCGTGCATTGTCATTACAGGAGATTCTGTCACTTTACTCAGCCACTGATTCAACCTTCAACTATGTTCCGTCAGATGGTGATACTGTTTATTGCGTGGTCAATTCAGGCATTTCCTGTCCACCCGGGGATTCTGACACATCAAACATGATTATCATGACCGTAAATCCTCAGAATGCGGTAAGTATTGCGATTTCGGCCTCTGCAAACCCATTCATTTCCGGAACCTCTGTCACCTTCACAGCGATACCCTGGAATGGAGGCAGCGTTCCGGTTTATCAATGGATTGTCAATGGAATTATGGTTGGAACAAATGCAAATACTTATACTTATAATCCGGTGCATGGAGACCAGGTTTCATGTACTCTTTATTCAAGTCTTGATTGTTTGTCAGAATTCCCGGCAGTTTCCAACACAATTTTCATGACTGCCGCCTCCGCCAGTCCATGTCCCGGAATTCCATCCTTCACCATCAACCATTTGGTATCGGGAGGCGTTGCCCCGGTTGATAAAACAGTTATGTACGGAACTGCTACCAATATTCCCGGCGAACCAACAAGATGCTGGATTACCAGTAACCTCGGTTCTGACCATCAGGCGGTCGCCTGTATGGACGGTACGGAAGCCTCCCGAGGCTGGTTCTGGCAGTTTAACCGCAAGCAAGGGTATAAACATGATGGCACAACAATAACACCATCGTGGACAATTACATCCATTATGGAAAACCTGGACTGGCTGGCCATCAATGATCCTTGTACCCTGGAACTGGGCAGTGGCTGGCGTATTCCCACTTCGACTGAATGGTATAACGTGGATGCATACTGGAGTACCTGGCATGATGCATGGAATTCTGATTTAAAACTCCATTATGCCGGGTCGCTCAGTCCGGATAGTTCACCATTCTACTTTGGCCAAATTGGATTTTACTGGGGTAGTACGCAGCAAAGCCTGGCAAACAGTTGGTTTTTATATTTCGATGGAGGCAACGGATGCTATCCATCAATTTATTCCAAAAGTTACGGGATGCCGCTTCGCTGCCTTAAAGACCCGGTTGGATCTTTGTTACCAACTGTATCAACCACACCTGTTTCAAGCATCACCCAAAACACGGTCATCAGCGGAGGAAATGTCACTTCTGATGGCGGAGCTGCAGTGACGAGCCGTGGTGTTTGTTGGAGTACCTTCTCAAATCCAACAATCTCGGATAGCCATACTTTCAACGGAACAGGAACTGGTACATTTACCAGCAATCTTAACGGTCTTTCACCGAATACCTTGTTTTATTTGAGGGCTTATGCTACAAACTCCGTTGGCACTGCATACGGGAATGAAGTGAGTTTTACAACGCTTTTATATTGGGCTTGCGGCGCAGCAATCACCATCAACCACGTGGCCGGAGCAATCGCCCCAGTTGATAAAACCACAACGTACGGCACTGTAACAAATATTCCCGGTGAACCTGAAAAATGCTGGATTACCAGTAATCTTGGGTCTGATCGTCAGGCATTTGCGGCGAATGATCCCACTGAACCTTCAGCAGGCTGGTATTGGCAGTTTAACCGGAAACAGGGATATAAAAATAATGGTACATCCTTCACACCGGCATGGACAATTAATTTTATCCTGGAAAACAGTAACTGGTTATATGAAAACGATCCATGTGCCATTGAAATTGGCAGTGGGTGGCGAATTCCTACCTCAAGTGAATGGTACAATGTAGATGACGCAGGAAATTGGTACAGTTGGTATGGTCCGTGGAATTCTGAATTGAAACTCCATTCTGCCGGTACGCTAAATTCAAGTGGTGGGTTTCACGACCCCGGAGGGATCGGTAATTACTGGAGCAGTACACAATACGATGCGTACAATGGCGGGTTTCTGTTTCTTGATGGCGGCAACAACAGTTATTTAGGCAACGCCATAAAGTCATGCGGGATGACGCTGCGTTGCCTCAGCGATCCCGTGACAGCGGCTCTTCCAACGGTTACAACATCTGTGGTTTCCAATATTACGCAAAATACCGCCATCGGAGGCGGGGATGTAACTTCTGAAGGAGGAGCCGGAGTTACAGACAGGGGAATTTGTTGGAGTACTTCGCCAAATCCAACAATTTCCGACTCACATACAACCAACGGTAGTGGACAGGGTGTGTTTGTGAGCAACCTCACCGGACTGCCTGCGAATACTTTATGTTACCTAAGGGCGTATGCAACAAATTCCGTTGGCACTGCCTATGGAAACGAGGTAAGTTTTACAACACTCTCTTACTGGTCATGCGGCGCAACCATCACCATCAACCATGTGGCCGGAACGATCGCCCCTGTTGATAAAACCACAACGTACGGTACTGTTACAAATATCCCCGGTGAACCCGGGAAATGCTGGATTACCAGTAACCTGGGAGCCGACCGGCAAGCTTATTCGGTGCATGATGGCACGGAACTCTCTTCCGGCTGGTTCTGGCAGTTTAACCTCAAACAAGGGTACAAAAATGATGGCGGAACACTAACACCTGCATGGACCATAACTTCGATTAATGAAAATACTGATTGGCAAGATGATAACGATCCATGTTCCCTTGAACTTGATAGCGTTTGGCATATTCCGACCTACACGGAATGGTTCAACGTGGATGCTATTGGAAATTGGGTCTATTGGTATGGGCCATGGTTTTCTGATTTAAAGCTTCATTTTGCCGGTTCTCTGAATGCCAGTAATGGTTCTGCGTTTTACCACGGGGATATCGGCCTTTACTGGAGCAACACGCAAAACAACCCGTCCAATGGCTGGTACCTTTATTTTGATGGTGGAAACCCTTGTTACGTTGTCAGTATTGATAAAGCCTGCGGTTTGCCTCTTCGTTGCATCACAGGGGACTGTTCATTTTATGACACGGTAAATATTTCTATCGGCGCTTCTGCAAACACGGTTTGCCAGGGAACCACTGTGACATATACAGCAACCATTGAAAACGGTGGAACCACTCCGGTATTTCAATGGAAAATAAATGGAAATAATGTCGGAACCAGCACCCCGACTTATTCTTATTGTCCGGCCAACAACGATGTGATCACCTGCATCCTCACTTCCAATGCAACCTGTATTACCGGAAACACGGATACATCAAATGTCATAACCATGATCGTAAATCCGATATCACCGGTTGGCATTTCCATTTCAGCTTCCGGCGACACGTTATGTCAGGGAACCCCTGTCACATTTACTGCATCTGCAACAAATACCGGGAGTGACCCGACTTATGCCTGGTACGTAAATGGGACTTTGATGTCATCCTCTCAATCCTGTGTATCATTAATCAATGGACTGGCAGCATGTTATCCCTTTAACGGCAATGCCAGTGATAACAGCGGGAACGGGAACAACGGCACTATCAACGGCGCATCGTTGACGGCAAACCGGTTTGGCAGAGCGAACAGCGCTTTCGCATTCGACGGGATGAATGATGAAATCGTAGTGCCAAACTCCCCTACCTTGAATCCCGACTCCATTTCTATTTCATGCTGGATAAAACCAGATACTTTATACTGTTTCAATACAATTCTGGCAAAAGGAGGAAATGCATCAGGTTATGGCGTTACCACGCAATATAACCTGTATAATTGCAATCTTTTTCATTACCTGAGCAGTGATTCATATTGTCCATACTACCAGTTTTCTTCCACGAACCCACTGAACCAGGGTGTCTGGCAGCATCTGGTTCTCACCCATACAGGAACACAAGTCAAATTTTACAAAAACGGAGTTCTTGACAGCCAAACAAATACGGGACCTTCCCTGGCTTCACCGACTCCGCAAAGCCTCTATATCGGAACTGAAAGTTCTCACCGCCCCTATGATGTGTTTTTCCATGGCGTAATTGATGATGTTTCCATTTATAGCCGTATTTTAAGTGCGAATGAGGTTCTCACATTGTACCATGCCGGGGATTCAACCTTTACCTATAGCCCTGCTGATGGTGACTCTGTTTATTGTGTAGTAACTTCAAGTGATTCGTGTACTACGAATAACCCTGATACTTCCAATGTGGTCATCATGACTGTAACGCCAAACCTGCCGGTCAGTATTTCGATTTCTGCCTCTGCAAACCCGGTCTATTCCGGAGCTACCGTTACATTTACCGCTACGCCAACCAATGCAGGCAGCTCTCCTGTTTATCAATGGAAAGTAAATGGTATCATGGTCGGCGCCAGTTCGCCTGTCTATTCTTATGAACCACAAAACGGAGATTCAGTTTCTTGTTCGCTCGTTTCCAGTATTGTATGCATTTCTATGTCCCCGGCTTTTTCCAACACGCTCTTCATGGTTGTACTTATGGGAATTCCATGTCCGGGAATTCCCACTGTAGATTATGGCGGGGAAACCTACCATACAGTTCAAATCGGAACCCAATGCTGGCTCATAGAAAACCTGAATATCGGAACCATGATATCAGGCAGCGAAAACGCCGCAGACAATGGAATCATAGAGAAATACTGTTATTTCAACAATCCGGACAATTGTAATATTTACGGAGGTTTGTATACGTGGAATGAGATGATGCAATATTCCACCACCCCCGGCACACAGGGGATATGCCCATCCGGATGGCTTATTCCCAAGGATAATGAGTATTGTATTTTAACCGCTTTTCTGGATGCAACTACGAATTGCACCGGTTATGGCTGGACCGGAACCAATGCCGGCGGAAAGATGAAAGAGCCCGGTTTATTGCATTGGTGCAGCCCCAACACCGGCGCTACCAATGAAAGCGGATTTAAAGCCCTTCCGGCAGGGACCCGTTACCCCAGTGGAAATTTTTACAGTCTTACCAATGCCGGGATTTTTTGGACTTCTTCTCCAAATGATTTAAACAGCTCACATCGAAGAGATCTTGATTATAACCGGGCCGAGGTGCTTCGTGACATACAGGGCAATGAATTCGGTTTTTCCGTCCGCTGTATCAGAGATACGTGTCCTACCTATGCACCTGTCGGTATTATAATTACACCATCGGCCAATCCGGTTTGTGCGGCCACTTCGGTGACTTTCACCGCAACACCCACTAATGGCGGAAGTCTGCCAACATATC
>JBAXFM010000272.1:0-7023 GCA_037139855.1 Bacteroidota bacterium | reverse complement strand
GTTGCAATTTCAGGCGAACTATTTTGAAAAACAATCAAAAAAACATGTCAGGGCAGCTCGTCCATGGCGCCACCTTAGCCTACCGGTTTTCATCGCATCCACAATATGTGTGTTGGTCCATTTTCTCTCCGGATGGCTTATCATTCAATTTTCTGGCCCTGAATCAGAAAACCTGCGATATCTTTTAGATGGTGTTGAGATATGGTCATTGGCATTGGCTGCTATCATCCCGGTTCTCGGATTGAGTATTCGTGTCTGGCTCGGGGCCTTCGAGCCTCACCGGAGTGCAAATCTGTATAACTGCAAACTGAATGCTGTAAGGGATATTCAAGAACGGATGTCTCGTCCTGATCCTGACACAAAATCAGTCGTCAAATACATCAATGAGGGGGAAACGCTTTTTGAGAATGAGCACAGGGAATGGCTCCGGTTGATGTTTGAGACGGAATGGATGCTGTAACAAAAAAACATAAAAAGCACTAATTATATGCCACAACAAACTAAAATTTTCCGCGTCTTTGTAAGCTCGACTTTTACAGACATGACACAGGAACGCCGGATCCTCCAGCGTGATGCTTTTCCCAGGCTGGAAAAATTCTGTGAAGAGCGGGGTGCCAAATTCCAGGCAGTTGACTTGCGCTGGGGGGTGAATGAAGAATCCGCACTAAATCAGAAGACCCTGCAAATCTGTTTCAACGAAATTGTCCGATGTCAGAAAATATCACCACGACCAAACTTTCTTATCCTGTTAGGAGATAAATACGGGTGGCAGCCAATCCCGGAAATAAGCCCTGGAACAGAAATGACGGCCATTGAAGCTGCACTGGACAAGGTTGGCCTGGGATTGATCAGGAAGTGGTATTGGCTGGATGAGAATGCCATCCCTGCCGAATTCGTTCTTCAGTCAAGGGGTACTGACTATAAGGATTATCATGATTGGGAACCTGTTGAGACTGAAATCCGCAATACCCTTCGGGCTGTAGTCGGTAAACTCGGTTTTTCACCGGAACAACTGATCAAATATTTTGCATCAGCCACACACCAGGAAATTATCCGGGGTGCATTGAATCCAGACCAACAGGCTGTTGAACCGGCGGAACAAGTCTTTGCCTTTTCAAGGCGAATCAATAATCTTCCAAATGACGGTTCTGCGAAGGGTTATATTGACCTGTTGAATGGAAGACCTGATGCAGAAAGCAAAATAAAACTCGATGAGCTAAAGGTAAAACTGCATCAAAAACTTGGTGCTGATCATTATTCAGGATATGATGGGTACTGGAAAGATGGGACACTATCTTTTCAGGAAGGTGACTTGCAAAAATTTAACGATAAGGTATATACCCAGCTTGAAGCAATTATCACCGAACAATTAGCGAAAGTCGTTGATAAGGATGAAATCAACCATGAAGAAAGGTTACATGAGGAGTTCAAAGAAAGATTGACCGAGCACTTCCGTGGCAGACAAGAGACCATAGATGATATTCTTCGCTACATAAATGATCCATCAGAAAAACGGGTACTTGCCCTGGTTGGTGACTCCGGGTCAGGAAAATCCAGTGTGATGGCCCAGGTGATCAAACTGACTGCAAGCAGTTCTTCCATCAAGGCTTTCAGGTTTATCGGTACAACGTCAAACTCTTCCAATGTGACATCGATGTTACGGATCCTGTGCGGGCAGATCGCCCGTGAATTTGGCGTAACGATCGAGTCACTGGCCGGGGAAGGGCGGGAACAATCCATTTACGACATCCAGGGATTGACCGATATCCTGAGAAAATGTCTGGCACTTGCGACTGTAGAAAAGCCCATCCTTGTTTTCCTGGATGCGTTGGATCAGCTCTCTGAAACTGACAATGCAAAATCATTTTACTGGCTGCCCCGGGAACTTCCAAAGCATGCCAGGATGATCGTCTCATCGATCACTGAACTTGAAAAATCACTTTCATCCGCAAAGATCATTCATTTGCCCATCCTTCCCGAGCAGGAAGCCAGGGTAATCCTGGGCATATGGCTGGCATCGGCTAAACGTTCGCTTACCGAACAGCAGAATGAACAGATTTTCACTCAATTCAATGAAACCAAATTGCCGATTTATCTGAAACTTGCCTTTGAGAAGGCAAAACACTGGCACAGCTATGATGAACCTCATCCTATTAAAAGTGATGTTGCAGGGATCATCAATGATTACTTTGATGATCTACAGAAAGATTACCCGAAGGATTTTGTCGAGACGGTGGTTTGTTACATGTTATCCGGCAGGTATCAAGGGCTGACCGAAAATGAGATCCTTGAGATTTTAGCCTTTGATGAGGACTATTGGAAGAAATTCATTAATGAGACGCATGAAGACCATCAGAAGGAACTTATCGACCTGAAAGCAGAACTCGAAAACGGAAAACCCAGGGGTTATATGAAAATCCCGATCTCGGTGTGGTCACGGCTATTTTTTGATCTTGAACCATTTCTGGCAGAACGGGATGCTGATGGTGTACCGATTATTACGTTTTTTCACAGGCAGTTTAATGAGGTGTTGAGGGGGCGGTATGGGATTTGAATTTTTTAATCCTTTCTTTTCAAACACCGGCGGGTCTTACAGACACCGCCGGGTTTGGTCATTAAACCCGGCGGTGTACGCAGTACCCGCCGGTGTTTAAAAAAACAGTAACATGAAACACCCACCTCCATTGGAATACGACAGGTACTATCACATATACAACCGTGGTAACAACGGTGAAAATCTGTTCATTGAACCTTCCAATTACGAACATTTCCTGCGTTTATATTCAGAATATATAACGCCGGTTGCAGAAACCTTTGCCTGGGTATTGATAAAAAATCATTTAACAATAAATACGATCGCACGGGAAGTTTGTTCGAATCACCGTTCAGGCGGTTACAGGTAAATGATGCACGATATTTTAAGCAATTGGTGTTTTACATTCACAATAATCCTGTTCACCACGGTTTTTGTAAAACCATGTCAGATTATCCCTGGTCATCCTATTTATCAATCATTTCGGTTAAATCAACCACAACACAAAGCGATCAAGTAATCGGATGGTTTAACTCGAAAACAGCGTTTATCGAATTTCATACGAAAAGACAGAACATAACTGGAATTGAGACAATGATAACAGAATAATTCTTTTTTAAACCTCCAAACCCCTCGGTGTGCGCAGCTCCCGAGGGTGTTTGGAAAACAAAACCAAACTAATAACAGGGAATGCAATAGCCGCCGGTATTTAAAAAATAAAACAATGAACCTCACCTACCACATTATTCTTTCCCGATACTTCGACCGTAAACCCCTTTACCTTGACGAACCCACCCAAAAGAAACCCAATATCCGTAAACTCGTTGAGCAGCCTTGGCAGCAAACCAAGGGGGAAATGTGGGATGAGGTGACAGAGACACTTTGCAACCTTGATTTTATTCAGGCTAGTGCGGCGGCAAAAAAGACCTTCGACCTGGTAAAAGTGATTAATGATGTTTTGCTGGTCATCCCTGATAACGCTGCAATCATCCATGAAGAGAATGCCAGGCAATCACGTATGGAAAAATACAGCAGGGACCTTCTCCTGTTATATAAAAAAGAGATCACGCAAATAGACATTCCTGAAAGCATTACCCCCTGGACCGAAGAACAAAAGGATGCGGAAATCGGGCGGTTAAGAACCCACCCCGACAGGGCCGACAGGCTGAAGGACTTCAAGAATTTCCTTGGCCTGGAAGCGGAAAACCTACAGAATTATGCGCATGAATTCGCCCGGTTTGCTATCCAGCAGGCGTGGAATTATGCCGATGAAGGGCCGGTGGGGAATTGTGCAAATGCAGTGTTGAAAGGATCTGATCAATCGTTGATTTTACGGGCCCAGTGTTACCGGCCCCGCTGGAACCCGTTGCCCCAGGCGCTTGACATCCTTGACGGGCACTCGGGGGCGATCGGGGCAATTGCCGTCACGCCAGACGGGAAGATGGCTTTCACAGGTTCCCAGTATGGCACATGTATCGTATGGGACCTTTCAACAGGGGAGGCAATTCATACAGTGACCGGACATAATGCAATGATCAGTGTTGTTGCAATTACCCCGGATGGACGCCGGGGAGTTTCAGGATCAGGTGATTGTACCTGTATATTATGGAACCTGGTAACAGGAGCGGTGATCCGGACCTTCACCGGCTTCATCTCTTCTGTTTCTACCCTTGCCATTTCTCCCGACGGGCAACAGGTCATAACCGGGAATTGGAATACGTGTATAGTATGGGATTGCAACACAGGAAATGCTGTTCAGACATCCTGTCCATTTCCTTACAAGGACGTGAGGGCCGTTTCCTATACAACCAGGGGGATAATGGCTGTTTCATTTGATTATAATGGCAACGGAGCAGTATGGGACCCTTTAACAAACGGGATTTTACGAACCTTCGAATGGCTTGATTGTCCCAAAAGTATTTCCGTTACCCCTGACGAAAAGCTTGCAATCACCGGGTCATCAGGTGGAACCTGTACACTCCGTGACCTGGCGACGGGAGAACCAATACACACCTTTTCCGTGGATAATTTCAACATCACTTCATTTTCTATTACACCCGACGGGAAACGGGCTGTTTCAAATCAAAAGAATTCCTATGTTTTATGGGATCTTACAAAAGCCGAAGCAGTACAAACATATAAAATGAATTCCACCGGTTACCCGGCAATGTCAATAACACCTGACGGCACCAGGGCAATTTTGGCAGCAGAACGGAGTACCTTTTCATTGGTAGATTTGATAAAAGGAAAAAACTACGAAGCGGATATTGACCAGTCACCTCTTGCCACAAAATTTGTATTGACCCCTGATAGAAAAAAGGTAATAATCTGGTTAAGAGACAAAACCTGCATATTGTGGGATCTGGAAACACAGGTTACACTCCATAAACTGGATGATATCAACCAGAATATCATTTCCTTTGCATTCACTCCAGGAGGGGGAAAGGCCATTATCAATTCCTGGAAATCATTTCTACTTTGGGACCTGACAACCGGCGAGGTTGTAAAATCGCCGGAGGGGCATGACCGTTACCCTATTGAAACCCTCTTCCTAACCCCTGACGGAAACAGGGTGGTTACCTGGTCCGTTGACAGAGGTTGCCTTCTTTGGGATTTTCATACAAAGCAGGTCATCAAAACAATCAAAGAGCCTTCCTTTACCGGTGGTTATTGGTGGGGTAACATAACTCCTGACGGGCGGCTGATGGTAACGGGTACAAATGACCATACTTGCAGGATATGGGACCTGGATACAGGATCAATCATTAAAACCTTTGAAGGGCATCAGAATATTGTCAGTGCATTATCAATTACCCCGGATGGGAAACGGGTGTTCTCCTCTTCCATTGATGACAATATTTGTTTGTTATGGGATTTGAATACCGGAAAAGTGAATACGGTTTTTGCCGACAATGATTCGATACTCTTTTCTATTCCTATAACCCCAGATGGCAAAAGGGCCATCACAGCATCGCATGATGGCTCGAGTTTTATCTGGAATCTCAGGACGGGTAAAGGTGAACATATCCTGCCGGAATCAGGACCCTATAATAAAATTGTATCCATCAGCCCCGATGGTAAACGAATGATAACCCAGTCGTCGGAAAGGTCTATCATCCAATGGGATCTGCCTTCCTACAAAAAACTCTCGGTGTTTTCAGCAAATTCCCTGATTATCGGGGCTGCTTTTGTACCTGGTGGCATTCTCATGGGCACCTGGTCGGAACAAACGATATTCTTTAATGCAGATAAAAAGTTAATCTTTCCAGATATTGCCATTGTTACCATCCGGCGGATCTGGGATTTTAATCAAAAAAAATACAAGGAACCTTCAGCCGATTGCCCGTTGTGCGGGAGCCGCTTTTCGCCATTGCCGGAAGTCGTTCAAACCATAAAAAAGATCACCAGGAGGTCCGGGTTAAAACCGTGGCAGTCGCCCTGTATCGACCTGCCTGATGAGTATTGGGAAGATCCTGGGCTGGTGAGTGTCTGCCCGGATTGCGGGGAACCGTTGAAATTCAACCCGTTTATTGCCGGCATTTACAAACCCAAACCGAGATGGAAATTCTGGGAAAAATAAACTATCCCAAATCAATTTCCACCTTCTATCTTGGAAAGCCATTATACATGGGTGAACTCACAAAGAAACCCAACTCCCGCAAACTCGTTGAGCAGCCCAAGCAGCAAACCAGGCGAAAAATGTGGAATGAAGTGTCCGATACGCTCCACAACCTTGACTTCATGCAGACTAATTCTAACACACAAATGATCAATAATAGAAAAGAAAATTATAATTTAGTCCTGCATTCTTTGGGAAACGGATTTATGGCGATTGGCCATAAGCCGCGAGGGAAAATTTCATATGAACTCGTAAAACAGATTGGGGTAACGACTGTGTTGAATTTGTTGAACCCACATGAAGGAGCCCTGATAGTTCAAAAGTTACTTCCGAACAAGTTGGAGTAGAGAAACTGAAGTGGGGAGATTAATTATATAACGGTGACAGTGAATAACATGTTATGATAAAAACCACACGAAAATATGATAAAAGCCCTGACTGGTTTAGCTTCTTGTCGAAACTCAGGCTATTCCTCTCCGAAAACCAATGGCTCCTCATCGGTGTCGCCTGGGCTTTAACTTACTTATTGGGATTGACCGGTATCGTCAAACAATTTAAAGCCGCGGGCGAGGTGCGCTCCTTCTGGGATCCGTTTTACCGAAGCTTCCAATTGTTCTTTTTCGACGACAGCATGGTGGTATCCGGGGTCATTCACTCATGGCAGTTGGAGCTGGCGCGTTTTCTTTCCCCGGCTGTTGCTGCATTTACGGCATTTACGGCTTTGATTTCGCTTTTCCGGGATCAGATGCAGTTGTTCAGGCTGCGCATGATGCAGCGGCATGTAGTGGTATGCGGGATCGGTCGCAAGGGAATTGCGCTCGTGAGGGATTACCACAACCAAGGTTTGCGGGTGGTGGTCATTGAGTCAGAT
>JBAXFM010000271.1:0-7025 GCA_037139855.1 Bacteroidota bacterium | reverse complement strand
GAATTTCAGTTAAATATGCTACAATGATACGAATAATTATGATCTATTACACTTTGAGCCCGCTCCAAGGCCAATTCTGATCTCTATGGCTGGATTTCAAAGGTCATGGAAAAGGCTGATGACCGCTGGCAGGACTGATTCTTATAGGGTTTTTACAGGGATGGATCATTCCGGAACAAATATCCGGTCAGTTTCAATATTCAAAACAGGATGTTGTGTGGTGTTATCAATAGAAACACTGAGAAGGCGGCCTGCTCAATTAGCTGCTGCATTTAATTTTCCAACTTTGTTATTCTTTCTGCCAATTCTTTTAATTTTACAGGATCAGGATGCCCATTTTCAATTGCAACTTCTACGTTTTGGTCCAAAATCCAACCAATAGACCGAACTCCTTCTTTTAATAATTCCTCAATTGCCTTTTCCGATTCATCAAGTGTTTCAAAATAGTGTGCATATTTATAAAAACACAACTCAACTAATAAATCATTTTTCTCAAAATTATTTAGTTGAAAAGCTTTTTCTAAATACTTTGTTGCTTCATTTTTCCTGTTTGTAATTAATAGGAAACTTGCATAATTTCCATTGATGCTTGCATTTTCAGAATCAATGGATAAGGCTTTGAGATAATATTTTTCTGCATTCACATAATCCTTTTTTATGTTAATCAAAAAGTTGGCATAATCTCCATTGATGCTTGCATTTTCAGAATCAATGGATAAGGCTTTGAGATAATATTTTTCTGCATTCACATAATCCTTTTTTATATCCTGCAAAAAGATGGCATAATTTCTATTTTTGTTTGCATGTTCAGGATCAATAGATAAGGCTTTGAGATAATATTTTTCTGCATTCACATAATCCTTTTTTATGTCATTCAAAAAGATGGCAAAATTTCCATTGTTGTTTGCATATTCAGGGTCAACAGATAAGGCTTTGAGATAATAATCCTCCAAATTGGAAAAGTCTTTTTTAACAAAATGTAAGAAATAAGTGAAATTATTCCAAAGCCATGCAGTTTTGGGAAATTTGTCCAAGGCTTCAAGATAAATTGCTGTTCGTTTTTCATAATCAGGTTCATTTTTTGCATTAGTGGAATATTCAAATGCTGAAAGCTCCTTCCTGGGTGCTGTAATAGGTGAATCAACCAATTTAGATTGAATGTCCATTTCATTCAATTGTTTATCCATCGCCTCGATTCTGCTCTTTGTTATCGAATCCAACTCTTCTTTTATAGGTTTAATTTCATCAAAAACCCATAGGAGCTCCTTCATCATTTCGTCAAATCCATCAATGTCAACATAGTTTCCGTCCATCTGTTCCACTAACTTTTCAACTCGCTCCGAAGGCGGAGTTCCTTTATGTCCACACCAGAAAAAATTACTTGGTTTATTCATTTTTTCAAAATAGTCCATCAGGCTACCATCATTTCCACCATACCCAATTACAATAGGGATGTGGCTACTGAATATATTATCCAAAGGTTCTTTCCAGCCTTCGTCAAGTGTGTTAATTTCATCAGGGTCGTTCTTCGGCGACAATAAAAGATCTCGGTGAATTTTTATGATTAACGGGTGAATACTCGATGGTCTTGCATAGCCACTCAGGGATTCATGCCCACAAACCAAAGGAGTCTTATCGGTATATTGATAAATAGATGATTCAATCAAGCCGTCAAAATTTGTAGTAAGGATACAATTTCCGGGTGCTTTCGTTAATATTTGGGCAAGGACAATATGGCCAAATGTAGGTTTTGCTGTGCGCATCGCCTGCACTAAAAATTCGTATCCCGAAGTTTTATCACTTTCAAAACGTTTTCGATAAATGGAGCCATAATGGGCTGCGAGGTCGTTTATATTTATTTTTACGTCCTTTATCCATTTCTCAATTTCTTCCCTGGAATACCTCTCTTTGATTTCACTAAACCATTTTTCGGCTAATTGTCCGCCTGTGGGTATGCCACTCTTGTAACTTGCACCCGCACCGATAACAAAACAGAACTTTCGATTTTCAGTATTTAAATGAATATCTCTAAGGGTATATTTAAAAGTATGAGAGCTTATTTTTTTCATTGCAGGTTTTGGCTTTGATTTATGTTGCAGCTATCACTTTAGGATTTCATCTGCAAATTATGAAAAAAATAAATATAGCAGGAAAAAAGATATACTGCCTATCCCCATGGGTCAAGGGTAAAACCAAGCTTATCAATGATTCTTATTCTCCATCCGGATAAGCCAGAATTACCAGCCCCGGAGGCCTGTCTCAGTTCGCTCCGTAGGAGCGAAATATTGGTAACAGGTTGACGTTTGGGAACAATTCGCTCCGTTAAAAAGAGATATGGTCACCTTCAATCCCAATTCTATCGTTTATGACCGGATATCAAAGGTCATTGAAAAGGCTGATGACCACTGGCAGGATTCTGGACCCTGATAATTGCGGTGCTTCTCAGCGAGATATCTGTTTATCAACTATATAAAAATGCTATCCATACTGCATCATCCGGATGAAAAAATGAACCATGGATATTACTTCAGAAACACTTTTTCTGTAGAACACCCGGAGCGGGAAACCACTTTCACGATATAATAACCTGACCTTCCAGTCATTGGGATGCTGATCAGCCCCTGCTTATTAAATGATTGATGGAGAATTTGCTGTCCAATCATGCTCCAAATGGAGACCTCCTTCTCATTTTCAAACAATCCGCCGATATAAATGGTCCGGTTATATGCATAGATGGAAACCTGTGATGCACTGCTGTGATCCTGAATACCAATCGGACCGGAAAAATGAATATGAAACCGTTCAGGATTATCTGTATGGCTACCTGTAAACCTATGTTCCGGGTTCAATCTCACATCAAATGTTTGCTGGGTTTTCAAGTCTTCCAGACTAATTAAAGTTTCAGACGAAAATGACTCCATGCCGGAAATGGTCAGTGTATAGGTCGTGTCGGTAACTACTTCGAAATGCATGGGAACCACCACTGGTTCGTTGGTATAAGGCAGCGCGTTGATGGCCAGTTCAACGCTATCGGAAGAAAGAGTGTGAAGAACCGGAACGTTGGGATTAAAGCTGTATAGTTTCATCGCTTCATAGTCGCCGTCGAAATTTTCAGTTGGTCCATTGCGGAAAACGATATAGGCATCATCTCCCGGCGCTGAATTACCGGCAGAGATGCTCATTTTCAGAAGCGTAGCGCCATCCTGTCCTGACTTATAAAAAGTACCTGTGGAAGGATGAACCCTCATGGAATTGTTGATGGTGATATTGCCACCACCGGTTTTTGCATGCACCATGAATCCCTGCATTGCCGGGATATATGGAATTCCGGAACCAATTCCAGCCGTATCTCCGGGCAACTGAATATAATAGCGGTAGTTCTGGATACTGGCATCGTAATAATACAAAGCGTTATCCATGCCTGTTTTTGTAACAGCATTCCAGTTTAATGATGAAGGATATGGATTCCCTAAAAGGTTCCAGCCGGCCCCACCGGGAGCGGTTGTATTAGTGCAGTGAAGGGTATAAGATCCGTTGTTCAGGGATCCGGCGAATTCATTTGTTCCGTTAGCCGGGTAAGCCACAAGGTATCCCTTTCCAACGGAAAAATCATTTTCAAAAGAGCTGTTCCATGCGCCAGCAGGGGTTTTTGCAGATATCCATGTTCCACTGATCTCGTCATTCTTAGAAAAATCAACATTGGATGCAGGTGGATTCTGAACAAATCCTGGTTGGATCGGCTGAGATGAAACCGGAGAAGAAATGAAATGGTGTTTTTTATCAGTACTTCCTGAATACCCGGTTAGATATCTTTTAACTGTCGTAACGCTGTCAATTGTCAAAGAGCCGTAATCGAGCAGCGAACCCGTTCCGGTAGCATCGGAATTAATGACAACAGATCCCAGTAACCCAACCTTACTGCCCGAATTGAGGGTAAGCCCGCCCGAAGGATTGATGATAAGATTATGGCATCTCGCGTTAGTCCCTGAGGAAACGGTCACCGGCATGGAAGCAATGATCACATCTCCCGAACGGTTGGGAACCTTTGCATGATTCCATGTGGCGGGAACATTCCAGTTTCCCGCGTCCAGTGAAGCTACCTGCAGGAATGAACCGCTCACTTTTCCATTTGTGGGAAGCACCGTACATTCGCCGTTAAGATCCGTTAAAGAACATGAATCAGGATCAATGAACACCTCCGAATTTCCTCCGTTATATTGAAATACAAGGTCGCAAAGCTTATACGACCCTGTGTATGCGGAATAATTCAGGTAAATTTGAACAGCGTGATAAATCCCATTCTGTGAATTGATCGAATCGCAGGAGATGGATACCCCGGGAGGATTATTCGCAGCAAACGGCTCAATCGGGGTAAGAATATCAGGGTCGTAATAAACGTTAATATACCCTGGCTCAGTAAAAATATTGTTAGCCGGATCGGTAAACATATCCACAGACAGGTTTATCGTATTGCCGGGAATCAAACCTGATACAGTGGCAACTGTAATATTAACCTCATCCCTGTTACCTTGCCCAAAAGATGAAATCGGGAGCATCCCCGGAAGAGATAGAAATACAGTCATGCTTAAAAATAAAATTTTCTTTTTCATAGTCAAAAGATTTACTGTGAACATTAAATACAATAACAATTGAAAAAGTTGGCACAAAGGTTAAAATAAATGAAGTCGGAGATTTATCGTCACACTTTAGGATTTCATCTGCAAATTAAGAAAAAAATAAATATGGCGGGGAAATAGATATTTAATAATAGATAAATACGAGTTGAACTAAGCCGCCTGGCTTGAGTTTTAACTCAGACCAGCGAAAGCACTAAGAAAATTAAAATCGTAGATTTTTGCCAATCAGAAACCAATAAAAGTTATAACCGAAGCAGGAAAGACAGAGATTACACCGGTAATGTAAAAAAGAATTCCGAACCTTTGCCATAAGTGCTTAAAACACCTGCCTCACCCCCATGAGCTTCAATGATTTTTTTTACGATGAACAGTCCTAATCCAGTGCTTGTCTCTCCTCCGGTCGATTTAGAAGAGGCTTTTTGAAACGGTTTGAAAAGATCTGCAAGTTCTGTTTCCCGGATACCCGGTCCCTGGTCTCTCACAGCGATTGTGTGATAAGAAGGATTGCTTTCTAATAACACCTCCACTTCGGTACCCGGAAAAGAATACTTCAGTGCGTTGGTGATGAAATTCGTCATTGCCTGGTCTATTTTTGGCCGGTCGATAAGGGTCATTATGGGTCCTGGGGGAGCTGTAAAACAGATGTTGATGGATTTGGAAGGTGATAACAAGTTGCTCATCTCTATATTAGCCCGGATGACCTCCACTAAATTCTGTTCACTCAGTTCCAACTCCAGTTTTCCTGATTCAATATTGGCAATATCAAGAAGATCATTTACAAGGCCCAGCATGAATTTTCCGGATTTATGAATCCGGTAGGCGATATCCGATTTTTCTTCATCGGTAACCCCCGCAGCCGGATCCAGCATTAATTTCGAATAGCCTATGATGATGCCCAATGGGTTCCTGAGGTCATGAGCAACAATGCCCAGGAACTGATTCTTTAATTTATTCAGCCTGTCAAGCTCCTGGTTTTTCTTTGCAAGTTCCCGCTGCATATTTACTAGTTCGTTGTTCATCTGGCTAAACTCGTTATAAAAGGACAAGGAGCTTTCAGGTGAATCAGCTTGAAGTTTTGCTTTTTCCTTGCTGATCTGCCGAATGATATCCCCCTGTTCGTAATTGAACCTGGTGAGTTCGGCAAATAAATGCTCAGCACTGTCCCAGCTGTCTGATGCGGCTATCTCAATATCATCCCCGAAAAGTCCTCCGAAAACGTGAAAGGTTAAAGGCCCCGATGGCGTTGAGATGTTGATATCCCACCCGATGGCAGTCCCTTTGGACTTTATCTCCATAAAAAAATTCAGGATCTTGTTAAGATCACCGGGAACGACGATGTTAAAAAACATATTTCCGGGCTCAACCGAACACAGGAGATTGTCGGGATCATTGAGGATTTTGGTAACCCTGCCCATGACATCACATCCGATTGAAAAATTCCGATCAACATGTTCCATAATCAGGAAGTAAGTAATTTTCCGGCAACTTGCAGCGCCTCAGAGGCTCCCGGGGCATAACCATCGGCGCCCAATTCTTTCCACAGATTGACCGCAATATTGAAAGGATATCCGCCTACCATAATCTTCAGATTAGCTGGGATAAGGCTTTCAGCCCTGATTTTCTTTATCATCTCTTCCACCTGGCTGATGTGAAACGTCATCGTTGCTGAAATCGCAAGGAAAAGAGGTTTGGTCTCCACAAGATACCTGACAACCCCATCTATTGGCATATTTGCTCCAAGGTAATAAGTATCCCAACCCTCCATCTCGAAAAAGTCGGCGACCATCCTGGCTCCCATTTCATGAAGCTCCCCGGGTACGCAGGTCGCAACCATTTTACGGTTATTTCTTTCACCGGTGAACATAAACGGATACAGCCGGGACATCAACAGCTGAGTTGCGGCGGTGCAGAGATGTTCCTGGGCAACAGTTATCCGGTTCGATTGCCACAGCCTGCCGATTTCATATTGAACCGGTTGAAAAACCTGCAGATACACTTCCTTTACGGGCATTCCCCCCTGAACTTCCTTCAGAACCATTTCAAATGCCTGGTTCCGTTCCCCTTTTAGCAAATGAGCCAGGTAACGGTCGGCAAATGAGGAAAGATTGTTGCCAGCAGCTGGAAGTGAGATCCTTTCATCAGGGGCAAGAAGAACCTTCACCCCCATGTCAAGAAGATTGCTAACGACTTCATATTCAACCGGAGTAATAGATTCTCCAAGTCTTTTCTTTATCAGTTGAAAACTTTCGGCAACATCTGTAATGGGTACATGAAGGGATGAAAGGAAGTTGCGAAGCCATGAAACAAATTCCACAAAAAGTTCTGGCTGACCAGCCCCAATTGATTCTCCAAGGAAAGACAAGACCCATGCCACATCCTTCTTGAAAT
>JBAXFM010000270.1:0-7029 GCA_037139855.1 Bacteroidota bacterium | reverse complement strand
GACTTCACATCGCCACTTTTCCTGATGAAGGCAGCCATGGCCTATGAAGAATTAGGCAATTTCGAAAAAGCGCTCGGCATCTATAAAAAGATCAAAGAAGAATTTCCCCGGTCATATGAGGGCAGGGATATTGATAAGTACATTTCTTATACGGAGGGACTTATTAAGAAATAATTACGAATGACGATTTACGATTTACGATTTGCGTTGTAGCCAACCTGTTAATTTTTATAAAGATTGCTATTTCAAAATCGTAAATCGTAAATCAAATATCGTAAATCAAATATCGTAAATTTACAGCCTGAACCTTCAGGCTTTTTTTATGGCTGATTTTCCCCGCATCATTTTTTTCGGCACACCTGATTTTGCCGTTGCTTCATTGGAGTTGCTGTTTAATTCAGGGTTTCAGATTGTGGCGGTCGTCACTGCGCCAGATAAACCGGCAGGGAGGGGATTGAAGGAAAAAGTCTCACCGGTTAAGGAGTTTGCCCTATTGCATAACATCCCGGTTTTGCAACCGGTGAATATGAAGGATCCTCATTTTTCGGATCAGCTTAAAATGTACAGGCCCGACCTGCAGATCGTTATTGCTTTCAGGATGATGCCCAGGGTGGTATGGGAACTTCCGCCATTGGGAACCTTCAATCTCCATGCTTCATTGCTTCCTCAATACAGAGGCGCAGCACCCATCAACCGGGCGATTATCAGCGGCGAAACTGAAACAGGTGTGACCACCTTTTTTCTGAATGAACATATCGACACAGGAGGAATACTTTTTTCAGAAAAAACAGCCATTGGTCCCGATGAAACAGCAGGGGAGCTGCACGACCGGCTGATGCACACCGGCGCCTCGCTTGTGTTAAAAACAGTTGACCGGATTGTTTCTGGCAACACCGATGAGATACATCAGGAATCGCTGATCGGAGATCCATCAACCCTTAAACAAGCGCCTAAAATATTCAAAGAGGATTGCCGTATTGACTGGAATCAGGATGTACTGACGGTTTATAATTTTATCCGTGGTCTCAGTCCACATCCGGGGGCCTATACTGAATTTTCATCATTAGACGGTGTAACCCAAAGCCTGAAAATTTTCAGGGCTTTTCCTGAGCAAACAAATCAACCTGTTTTACCAGGAAAGTTTTTTACAGATGGAAAATCATTCCTCAAAGTTGGAGTGAAAAAGGGATTTATTCATTTGGTTGAGCTTCAATTATCCGGACGGAAAGCCATGAATACCGGGGACTTCCTGAGGGGCTTTGCCAGATTATTTCCTGAAACCCACGGTATATAGCTGTTTTGGCACAGGAGATATGAACAAAAATTCCATTTTATCAACATTTTCAACTGTTTTCAGCATAAAACACTTGACTTTTTTTTCAGATACCTTATATTTGCAGGGATTATTCATCACGTATTAATTTAAAACCTAAGAAAAATGAACAAGGCTCAATTAATCGAAGCAATTAGCAACGATGCTACACTGTCCAAAGTTGAAGCAAAACGCGCTCTGGAAGCTTTCATCGATAATACGAAAAAAGCGCTCAGCAAAGGCGAAAGAGTTGCATTAGTTGATTTCGGCTCATTCTCCGTGTCCAAAAGGGCTGCCCGCAAAGGACGCAATCCACAGAACGGCAAAGAGATCAAGATCGCTGCTAAGAAAGTTGTAAAATTCAAAGCAGGTGCTGCTCTGAACAAAAAAGTAAAGTAATTCTTTACTGCTTTCAAAAAAGTAGCCGTTCCGATCAGAGGGAGCGGCTATTTTTTTTATCATCTGGTCAAATACCTGGAAACAGCAAATATGCAACAACCGCCAAAGAATCTGAATGAAAAGGAAAGGCAATCGAGAATCCGCAAGGTACTGTTTTACATCCAGGAGAACCTGACGGATGACCTTCCACTCGAAAAACTTTCATCGATCGCCTGTTTTTCCCCATTTCATTTTCAAAAAATATTTTCGCTGTATGTGGGCGAATCCCCGAAAGAATACATCATCCGGCTTCGGTTTGAGCGTATTGCACATTACCTGAAACTATATCCCGACCTGAGTATTGACGATGCTTCTTTTCAATCGGGATTTTCATCCTCTTCCACCTTCATCCGGGCATTTAAAAAGTATTATGGCACCACCCCCGAGGGTTTTCGAAAACTTTCATTTGATGAAATCAGCAAGATTGGCACATTGAATCCTCATAAAGGCAAATTAGCTGACGTGGAACCTTCCGAATTTTGGAGCCTGAATTTAACCGATGGAGCAGTTCCCGGTTTGACGTCAGGGTTGGATATCTCGGTAACAACCATTCGTTCATTGAAAGTAGCTTTTGTTGATTCTCACCTGGGCGATGATGATGCCATCGCGAATTCCTTTAAGGCATTGGCACGTTGGGCTGGACCCAGGGATCTGATTTCCGGTGATACGCAGTATATTGGCATTTTTCTGGACATGCCGTTTTTTACTGAATACGGGAAGTGCAGATTCAGGGCTTGTATCTCATGTCCGGATAATGTCACTTTACCAAAGGAAATAGGTTCGGGCGCCATTCCCGGAGGAAGATATGCCACCTATACCTTTAAAGGAACAACCCAGGGTGTCTTCAAAAGTCTCATTGCATTCAAACACGAATGGTTGGAAGAGTCAGGTTATGAGATTGCTGAAATCACCGGATTTGAGATATATTCAGAGAATCCGGCAATGAAACCTTACGAAAGCATTCAACGCCGGATTTTCATTCCTGTCAAACCATCCTGAACTTTGCGAAGGTTAAATTCACCCGTTGAACAACTCACCGGGGCACAGTGTTTATTTTAATCAGGGAGGAGAACAAAATGAAAAACCGACATTGGTTTGCCATGATGGGCCACACAAAAATTGTTGCAATTATCGGTATTATTACCGCAGGATTGTTGTTGATTTTAATGCCACAAATGAAGTGGGTTGCCGGGGCAACACTTGGCATAGTGCTGATTCATGTTGCTGTTTTACTGGTATTATGGTTGTCTGTTGCTGTAGTTTTACCCGCAAAACTAACTGACCGTATAAAAGGTTTTTTCTACAAAACCAGGAACAATGAGAAGTTTGACGCAGGCTGGAGTGTGGGCTGGCTGAATGGTTTCTGGGTCATAGCGGTTGCATTTCTGGCTTTGGCTGTACATGTTTATTTATCATTTCCCGGCTTACAGTTGCTGGCATTTTTTCTGTTCTTACTGTCGATAAATTTTTTTATCGGCAACCTGGTTGTTCGTTCACCCAAAAACACCCGGTATCTTACCTTGCCTTATGTTACTTTTTTAAAAGATGGAACTACCCATGTTCTGGATGCTGGTTGTGGTGCAGGCAGAACAACGATTGCCTTGAGTAAAATATATCCGGGGAAAATCACCGCATTCGACCTGTTTGACGCTGATTACATTGATGGAGGTGGAAATACACTCCTTGAAAAAAATCTGAAACGGGAGGGTATTATTGATCGGGTGGAGATTGTGCAGGGCGATATTACCGACACAAAATACCCGGACGGAACCTTTGATGCTGTTATCAGCACATACCTGATTGACCATCTTGGGGATCAAAAGCTCAACGCGCTCAGGGAAATCAGGCGGATTCTGAAACCCGGAGGGAGAATGCTGATGATCGTGCTAACTCCCACGCTTTCATCCTTTGCCATCCTGAGTGTTTTATCCCTGATGCTGGCTGCGGGGCAGCAATGGAAAAAACATTTTATTAAAGCAGAACTAAAGTTGATCGATGAAGGTGAAGTTAACGGGGGCACTTTTTTTCTGATTGAGAAATAGATTTTACAGTATTACAGGTTAGTCATTGCCAGAATCAAAGATTATGTACCAGATGTTTTTTGGAAGTCTTATGCTCAGCGTCATCCATGCCCTGATTCCCAACCATTGGCTGCCATTGATTGCTGTTGGAAAAACGGAGAAATGGACCCAAAATCAGACTTTGTGGGCAACCGTGATTACTGGTTTCTCCCATACCCTGAGTACCATCATCGTCGGAATTGTAGTTGGCCTGGTGGGTTATAAGCTCTCTGCCAGTTATTCCCTGATATCGGAAACCATTGCTCCGGCCATTTTGATCGGACTGGGAGTGGTTTATTTGGTCCTCGATTTCCGGCATCATAGCCATCATCATGAAATAAAACCCGTGATAACTGAAACTGGTCATATAAAATCGAGGTGGGTGGCCATTCTCACCTCGCTCAGTGTTGCCATGTTCCTGACACCATGCATCGAAATCGAAGCCTTTTACTTTCAGGCGGGTACAATTGGCTGGATTGGCATCTTCATCGTATCGGTCGTTTATCTCGTAACGACCCTGGTGGTGATGCTTATTCTTGTTTATCTGGGCATGCGGGGAACTGAATCATTCAAATCATCCTTTCTCGAGCGTCATGAGAAAGGGATCACAGGGATCGTTCTCACAGCGCTTGGTCTGTTGGCCATGTTTGTTAAATTTTAAAGATTTTTTACCGTGAACCGATAGGGCAACAATGCATCCGCTCCGGCATAATCAACTCCCACCCTCGGGCCCGATATGATCAAAGCAGGGTTTACCTCGATGCCTTTGTCTTCAATCCAAATAGCAGGACTATCCATTTCATTGGAAGTGTTTACCAGGTCAAGGCCGGAATGGGAATAATGGATTCCAAGGATTTTGGAGACTTTACCCGGGCCAATGCCAAATTTCTTATCAACCTTCATCTTTCCTGACCGGCTAATCATCTCATCGGGTCCCTGATCGGGAATTATTCCTCGAATCAGCACGGCATGGGGTATGTCCTGAATATTGGTGACGACGTTAAACAGGGAATGGATTCCATAACACAAATAAACATAGGCGGTGCCCCCACGGGCATACATGATTTCGGTACGGCTGGTACGCCGCCCGCCAAAGGAGTGGGAGGCCCGGTCAGTCGTCCCGGCGTAGGCTTCGGTTTCACAAATGATTCCTGAGGTAATCACACCATCCATTCTGGTCACCAGATGCTTGCCCAGCAAATCACGGGCAATTTGAACAACATCGGGGCGGAGGAAGAAGGCGAGGGGGAGGGGAGACATGTTAAAATGACGGATTACGAATTACGAATGACGAATGAAGAATGACGAATGACGAATGACGAACGGCATTATAGATTTTCCAGGTTAAATTTCACTTATAATTTGTCATTTGTCAATTGTCATTCGTCATTCCCTCAGGGTTTTCCGGGGAAGTTTTCCACAAATTTGATCTTCAGATCGGGGAAGTCGGTGACGAACTTGATTTTGATGTCGGGAAAATCGGTGACAAACTGCCATTTACCGCATTGATCGGGAAAATGTTCAACAACCTGGACATTGAGATCGGGAAAATTCTCCACAATTTTCACCTTTATGTCAGGGAAATCAGTCACAACTTTTACTTTTCCATAGAGTTTGAATTCTTTGAACTGGCAGTTTTTATCAATTCCTTTGTTTTGCGCCGTAGGCAGGAGCAACATGATCATGATGATGAATGAAGATATCATAGCGGTATCTGTTAGTGTTTAAAACAATCGAAGCAGACATATGGAACTGACATAACCAGTTCCCCTTGTTCAATGGCGATCTTGTTCAGCTTTTGTTCGATGAGGTTGAAAATTGAGTCAATCTTTTCTGCGGGTAAAAATGCTTTCCAGGGTTCCATGAACGCATTCCGGATGAAATAATGGTTCAGGAAAGCAGAGCCATCGCTGTATTTCATTTTAAACCCGTCCACATTGATCGTTTTGATGTCGAAACCCGAACCAAGGATCAGATCTTTCAGTTCATCGACTGATTTGCGTTTTTCACTGATGTGTTCATGCATCCCGGTGATTTCCTCCTTCAGACCCATTCCCAGCAATACTTCTTCAAAAACATCATAAAACTCAATCATGGTGTGTGGCAGGTTCATGGTCAGGACCATTTGAGCGCCTTTGTCGGCCACACGATAACATTCGGATAGCGCCAATGCCTGATCCGACACGTTGTTTAGCCCGTTGTTGGAGATGATCAGCCCAAAATACTCATCGGGGAAAGGGATTTCCTCTGCAACACCCCTTACGATCTTTGTAAAATCAATCCCTTTGGCCTGTTTTTTTGATGTAATCATGTCAATTGCATCATCCGACGGGTCAAGGCCATAGACCATACAGGTTTTACCCATGCGTTCTGCCAGTTCCAGCATGGGAAACCCGCCTCCGCTGCCGATGTCGAGCACGTTCATATGGGTCTTCATCCGGATAGTATCCAGCAAAGTCAGTCCGAATGGGGCTGACCAGAGAGGGAGGTCGTCGTAGGTTAGTGAACGGGAGGGGATGGACATATAGGATTTACGATTTGGGATTTACGATTTACAATTTGGGAATGACGAATGACGAATGACGAATGACGAGTGACGAGTGACGAATTACAAATGACAAATTTAGCGAATAACAATAATTTTTCCATGAGTTGAAAAATCTACTGATTGAAAGTTATAGAAATATGTGCCTGGAGTTAGAACTGATGCATCAAATTTCACCTGGGTTTTCCCCTTTTGGTATGGTTGATTGGCAATGGTTTTAATATATCGGCCGTCAGTATTAAACAGTGCAATATTTACAAGCCCACTTTTATTGAGATCAAATTTTATAGTAGCGTTTGAACTGCTTGGGTTGGGGAAAACACTGATGGCATTGTCGTCTGTTTGGTCGTTTTCCGGAATACCCGCCCAGTAATTGTATGGGGCATCAAACAGTGCTACGCCATTGCCACCTGTGCCTTTTTTTGACCAGGCCATCACCGCTTGGTGCAGTCCGAAGTTCATAGCAACTTTGGGTGCCGGGGCATCAAGATTGGGACTATCATTATAACCCGGGCTCAAAACCTGCCAGTTGTCGGGTGTGGTCATGTTGAAAGTATTCAGCAGGAACGGGAGTTTTTGGGTGGTTGAATCATGATAAGTAACTATGAATTTGGAATCGAATCGCAAAAGTTACCTGCAAACTCGAAGATCTTCAAAAATTCGCTTACTTCTTC
>JBAXFM010000269.1:0-7053 GCA_037139855.1 Bacteroidota bacterium | reverse complement strand
TTACTTCGACCATGAAGCCCTGGGTGGCGGGGATGATGCCATTGGCAGCAATATCAACATAAGCTGCACCCAACTCATTCCATATTTTGGCGTTTGCCGCAATATTTGTCTTTGACCAGCCTGTTGACCATTTAAGGGCGCAGGAGAATGGGTTTCCAAGCAGGTTGAAACCGGCTGTAACGTCACCGCTGTAGGAAGCCGGGGTGTAGGTAAGGCTTGGTTTACTGACATCCGCCACATTCAGCTTTCCGGAAAACGACGTGAGCCCTGCAGCATCGTAGGCAACCAGGTAGCCTCTTCCGACCGTGAAATTGGTGGACCCGTTAGCAGTATTCCAGGTAGGTGCAATCGTTGTATTTTTATAATTTACCCAGAGGTTTGAAGGTTCAGCCCAGCAATAAAAGTCGTATGGATCCGTGGTGAAATTAGGACTTATGGCCTGAACATCAACCGGCGAACTCAGGAAGTGCCACCCATCAATCCAATCGGTCCAGTTGGCGTCTGTCATCCACCTCTCGAACGTTCCATTCACATTGGCGGTATTCAGAATCAGGGAGCCGGTTCCGTCAACACCATTTGATTTTACAACCAAGCCGGTAGTTCCTGCGCTATTTGTTAATGTTCCGTTGACTGTAAGTGCTTTTCCGGCTGCCACAGTTACCGAGGCTAAGGATTGAATGGTAAGGTTATAGGTTCCTGCGGGTGTTCCGGGGGCTTCGTTTACAATCGGCAGGTTTGTTACAGCAGGGATGGTTGCATTGTTGGAGAGTCCAGGTACGTTATTGGGGTTCCAGTTCAAGGGATCTCCCCAATTGGTGCTGATGTTACCGGTCCAGGTAACATCGGGCTGAAGAACGGTAACTGTTACATCCTTCGAGCTGGTACAGCCGTTACCAGAAGTGGCGGTGGCAGTGTAAGTAGTGGTGGCGGCAGGTTTTGAGTAAACTGTTGTTGCCGCGCCTCCTGAATAAGCTGTTGTAGCAGCCGCATCAGTATATAAGTCTGTAGTAGGTGACCAGGTCATACTCCCAGTGAGTGTACCAGTAATTTGTACATTATCTACAATCCAATAGTATCCCCATGGCGTAACATAATTGAACCGGATTTTTAGGTTCGATTGATTTAAATATGAAGCCAAGCTGATGTTATCATTTGCTGTTGTTTGAGCATTATTCGTTGTATTTCCGACAGATGTACCTTTGTAATTTTTTAGTATTGTTGGCCAGGTAGCCCCTCCATCGGTAGAAATTTCAAGAGCTACTGTTATATCACTGGACCAGCTCTGGTAAGCATGTTCAAAGGTTATAGTGGCAGAAGAGTAACCCACGGTACTGAATACAGGGGATGCCAGTTTTGAATCGGAAGAAGACCCGGACCCTCCTGCATCTGAATTGGATAAAGCAAACTTCCCCCCGTCTAAAGTTGAGAAATTAAGAAATGTTGCACTCCCTAAAGCATCTGTATATGGAGCTGTTTGATAATACCAATTGCATACTGCGGGGGAAGAGCCACCATTGGTAACAGTCCAGCCTGTTGCGGAGCCATTGAAATTCTCGCTCAAAATTGTTGCAGATGAACTACCTCCACTCGCAACCAGTTGCTGAATATCACCAGCATTAATTCCTGCTGCTGCAGGAGTAATGGTAACAACTGCTGGTGGTGGATTTACGGTTATAGTTACGGTCGCATTTGTTGCACAGCCAGCGTTTGCCCCACCTGAATTGTCGGTGCCGGTTACAGTATATAGAGTGGTTGCACCTGGCGATGCCGAAACGGAGGCACCGGTTGTGGGGAAAGTGTAAGGAGACCATGAATAGGTATAACCCGAATTACTGCTGGAGGCATCAAGGGTGCTTGATCCGCCATTGCAGATTGTTGCCGGGGTTGCGGTCGCAGTTATGGATGGCGCAGGGTTCACGGTTGCTGGTACTGCTGTGCGGGAAGACTCACAACCGGTTGAAATGTTCCAGTTATAAAGGAAATAATAGGTTGTGGATGTACCACTAATGTAGCCACTTGTAACGCTGCCTGCTGTGCCAAGTGCATATGGGAAACCTCCCAGGGAACTTTCCCTAACAAGGGATGCTGTTCCGGAAGTCACCAGTAAACGGTATCCTGTTCCAACAGACACAGGCCATCCCAATGCTGCGGTGTAAGGAGTTACTCCGGTTCCTGTGGGCACTGTAAATGTCCCTGAAGTGAACAAGACTGAACCGGTATTTGTTTGAAGTTGTATAACCATGGAACCGGATGAACTGGCATTATAAACATCCACAGAATTCAATGTAAATGCAGTGGTAACATCGAAAACCAATCCATATGATGAAGGTGTTGTATTCGCAGTAGATGCAGGAGCAAGCCGTGCTCCGTTGAAAATACCCCCTGCTGTAGAGGAACTCACATAATATGTTGTTGTTGAACTGATTGATGGGGTATTAAAGGACGATCCGCTTCCCAGGCTTGAGCCACCGGAAGCTGCGGAATACCAGTTAAGGGTCGTTCCCGAACTCCCTGAAGCACCAAGAGTAACGGTCCCCGTTCCGCAACGCGATCCAGGCGTTGTGCCGGTCACCTGCGGATTGTTTACCGTTACGGTTGCAGTCGACTCGGAACACAGGCCGGCCACAGACGATACCTGCAATTTATAATAGGTGGTGCTGGTGATCGTAGGTGTGGTATACGTGAGTGAAGTTGCTCCGGATATATTGGAGTATGTGCTGCCGTCGGGCGAATTCTGCCACTGGAATGTAGCGGTGCCGTAACCGGTGGCCGGTGATGTTGTCAGTACGGAAATCCCTCCCAGGCATAAAGATACGGGTGACGCAGTAACGGCAGGAGTTGCCGGCAGTATGGTAACGGTCGAGGCTGCTGTGTTTGCACAAAGGGAAACGCTGTTGCTCGCCGAACAGGTGTAGGTTGTTGAGCCTGCAGTGACAGATTTTGCATAGACTGTTGTGGCGCTGGCCCCTGCTGTATATGGTGTAGTGCACCCGGCGTCGGTAAAGAGATTTGTAATGGGCGTCCAAATATAGGAGTCGAAATCGGAGAGGGTTGATGAAACAGTTATGGTTGCAGGTGAATTATTGCAGATAGTCTGGTTTCCGCTTATTGTCAGGACGGGGGATGCCGTTATTGTAGCAACCACAGCAGACCGTGGACTGGAGCAGGCAACCTGGCCAGCAAATGTAAATGTGGGCCTTTCAGAATATGTAAGCAAGTTGCTCGTAACATCGGCACACACGGTCGCAGCGGCTGTAGCAGAACTTACATGGGTTTTTATGGAAGAAACATAGGATGTGACATCTGTTTTGATCGTTCTGCTCATTGTGGCAGATGACGCTCCATTGCCATGACAAAATTCCAGCACGATGTTGGAAGTCCCATCCCAGTAAAAAGCCGGTGAGAACGTCAGCACATTTAAACCTGTGGTTGGCATTAAAGATGCATTAGTATATACAGTTGTGAAACCGCCATTAGGTGCAAATGTTGCGAGATTAGTTGCTGCTGTTGTTCCTATTTTTACGGATAAATTTATCATCGGAAGGGTCCCCGCACTTGTTACATCAAGTGCAACGGAAGTAATGTTTCCGGCTGTGAGACCTGCTGCTGCCAATTCAGCTGCTGTAATAAGGTGCTGCGTATGTATATTACTCCATGCAGAATAAAATGGATTAGAATATGTAGAGGAAGTGGAAGCACCTGCACCAACTGCACTATTTCCAGAAGTCGATGTTTCAGCCCCAACATAATAGGTGGTTGTCGAACTTATACTTGGAGTGGTCCACGGAGAACCGGTTGCCCCGATGGGGGTTCCGCCTGCAGCAGCACCATACCACTTTAACGTTCCGGTTCCACCAGTTGAAGCCGCCAGGGAAACAGTTCCTGTTCCGCAGCGACTTCCCGGTGTTGTACCGTTGATGCTGTTTGTAAAGGTGATTTGAACAGGAGTTGAAGTTGCTGTGGATGGACCGTTCTGGCAGGTAACCACGCATTGGTAATACAGCGGGGCGGCCGGCGTGACTGCATAAGAACTCGCGATGGCGCCTGAAACATTGTTATAGGCACTGCCATCGGCAGAACTTTGCCACTGATAGGAGTTTCCGGTGCCTGTTATTGCATTTTGCAATGACAAGGTAATGCTTTGTCCGAGGCAAAGATTGTTGGCTGTTGATACTGTATTTCCGGGGACCGGGGTTGAACAGGTGTAGGAAGGAATCCCGTTAAATTCATCGGCACCAATATCTGTGGAAGTGCCGGAACCCGAATATCCGGTTTCTCCCCAACGGGTATTGGCATCAAAGTCGTCTGTAATTGCTGGGGTTGTAATTTTTTGCCCGCCACTTTCTATAGGTGTAGAAATCGCGGCATTAATATGCAGAAAATTTGCACTTGAGCCCGTTGTACTTATGAAGGTTGGGTTTTGTGTCACTGAAACAGCATCTCTTGGTGCGATTGTCCCGGCTGTAAATGCACCTGCCACATAAGCCGCCATGGTTTGGGCATTACTTGTTCCGTCATGGTAAAAATAATACCCTGTGGCACTGGGTGTTGTGTAGAAGAGATTATTATTGGAAGTGCTCGCATAGTTATTCAACATATTGGCAATACCATTGCTTCTTCGGTAGGCAACTACCAACCCTGTTCCCGATGGGGTGCAGTTATTTACGATAATGTTGTTCCTCAGATCAAGCTTTGCAGTGGTTGCAGTGGTGCTTGCGGCATGAAAGATGCCGGATGTGCCGAAATTTGTACCACCGGCACCAGTCAGATAAACAGTATTGTAATAAACATTATACGTTGTGCTGGATGTCGAAGAAGTAATGCTGATTCCCCTGATGGCATCGGTAGAGGAAGCCGCCGGAGCTTTTAAATCGCCGATAAGGTTGTTATATATATTTACTGTTGTTCCGGCACTCATCACAATCCCGTTTACACCGGGAGTTGTTGTGAACGCACCACTTGTCGTAAGATCGTAGATTTTGTTTTTGAAAACAGATACAGTTGTTCCAGCAGTAACCATAATCCCATTGGCAACCCCAGAGGTGGTTCCGACACAAGAAAGAGAATTAATAGTGTTGCTGTAAATATTTGCAGTCGTAGCTGACGAAGTGATTCCGGCAACCGTGGCAGTTGTACTAGTGGAGGACAATGTATTTATAGTGTTGGCATAAACATTATCGGTAGTTCCACCAGCAATAATTCCTGAAACAATTCCCCCGGTTCCAGTTGAAGATAAGCCCGTAATGGTGTTCCCGGTAACTGTGAATAGCGTTCCACTGGTTGTTCCAAATGTAATTCCTGTTATTGTTCCCGTTCCGGTCAATGATGAAATAGTATTGTTGTAGATATAGTTGCCATTTCCAGCATTCCCCCCGCCATAATTAATGCTCATAGCTGTTATGGAGGATGAACCCCCAGTCCAGTTACTGAATGTGTTTCCTGTATAATTTTTATTAGCCGCACCACCATCAGTACTAAGCCAACCGGCAATTGTAGTCGCACCGGTAACCGTAATATTTGAAAAATTATTATTGGTGTGATTTATTGTGGCGCCTGCAGCAGAAGACGAGCTTGCTGTTGCAAGTGTAACAGTACCTCCGGCACCACTTTTATTGAAGGCCGTCACAATGGAGTTATTGTTTATGGTTTGAGTTCCAGTTGCTGAGACTAAAACACCATTGGAAATAAAAGTAACACTCCCGGTGGTATTTACATTCAAATTAGTAAATGTATTGCTGCTGATGTTTTGAGAAAGAGTAGCAGAAGCATTCGAAATATACGAATGGGCCGAGGAGCCTGCAATTGAATGCACAATACCTCTAAAATCATTTCCAGTTATAACCAGAGCACAAGTCGATGCAGCACCGGAACTTGTAACAACAATACCTGAAACAGCACCTGAAGTGGCATTGCTAAAAGTAACCGCACCAGCAGTAGCATCCCCGATTTTATTATTATTGATATTTAATGCAGTTACTACTCCATTGGTCTGTTGCTGTACTCCCACAAATCCACCAGATGTTGCAGTTGAGGTAAAACCACGAATAGTATTTCCATTTATATTAAATGTTCCTGGTGCGGAGGACACAAAAATCCCGAGCATTGAAGATGAAGTAGCAGAAGCACCGGTATTAGCACAATTTAAAATATTATTATTGTTGCAATTAAATGTTGCAGTACTCAAAGTCGTCAAACCTTGCATTGAAATACCTGACATTTGGCTTGTAGTCGGAGCGTTGGTCAGTGTGACGGTGTTGCTGTTATAATTTGAAGTAAAAGTCAGACCAGTTGGTTGACCGGTTGAATAATTCTTTAAGACTCCAAGGATTTGCGAAGTAGTTAATGTGGTGATATTTGTAGCACTGGTAATCGTATTGAAAGAAACGTTATCATTTATTTGATGGTTCATAAAGATACAAGCATTACTTCCAGTAACTGATACATATGATGAAATAGCCCCCGAAACAAGACCACCCCAGTTTGTAATTGTATTTGCAGTGGCAATTGATGAGCCTCCAACATCATTTCCATTATCCATTGCAACAGCGGCACTTGACCCCACGAAAACAATACCATAGTCAACATTACTGATAGAATTGCTATAAATCTTAGTCCCCAAATTTGATCCTGTTGCTAAAGTTATATCCGCGGTTGTTGTTGGCGCCGTTGCAGAGTGTCTTACATTGCTGTATATTCCAAAGGTATTTGAATAGGATCTGTTTAACGATATCGTATTGTTTTGAATGGTGTTATTTTGCGCACCATTTGTCGTCGAGACGTAAAGTAGGGCAACCCCCCATTCTGTCATATTATTTGATGCAACGGTTGTTGTGGTATTTGCTGCATTTTCCTGCATCGTGAAATTCTGAATCGTTATAAAGTCAGCCCCGATAATTTTGAAAATGGCATCGTTCAACGTGCCGGAAGCCTGCGGTGTATAAGCGGTTACAGTGCTGCTGCTGCCTTGAATGATAATGTTATTTGTAGCTGAAGCTCCAGTAGGAATTGCCGTAATTGAATAACCTCCCGCCGGAGCCGTTTCGTTACCGGATA
>JBAXFM010000268.1:0-7064 GCA_037139855.1 Bacteroidota bacterium | reverse complement strand
GTACGCTGATATATGGCAGATCGGAATCATGATTGAACTTCAATTTCCCGATCAGGTACATACCCATCAGAAAGAAGATCACGATCCAGAATGCCAGATACACTTCACGGTCGAGAATGTGCCAGTGATAGGTTTGGTCGGCAATACTGAGAAATTTCAAACCAAGTGCCAGTTCAAGGAATCCCAGCACAACTTTTACGGCATTGAGCCATCCGCCCGATTTGGGAAGCCCGGAGAGCCAGGAGGGGAAGAAGGCGAAAAGTCCGAAAGGCAGGGCAAATGCCAGTGAAAAACCCAGCATTCCGATGATGGGCATCACCAGTGCGCCACCGGCTGATTTAACGAGGATGGCGCCAACGATAGGTCCGGTGCAGGAAAAGGAAACCAGGACAAGGGTAAACGCCATAAAAAACGCACCCGAATATCCTCCTTTGTCTGCTTGTTTATCGGCTTTGTTGACAATCCAGCTGGGCAGGGTGATCTCGAACATTCCCAGGAATGACGCGGCAAAAACCATGAAAATAAGGAAGAAGAAAACATTGGGAATCCAATGTGTACTGAGGAAATTGGCAAAGTTGGCACCGAGCGTCACCGCAACG
Organism: Bacteroidota bacterium; assembly: GCA_037139855.1. GTDB lineage: Bacteria > Bacteroidota > Bacteroidia > Bacteroidales > FEN-979 > CAIVAT01. The sequence goes on along the minus strand of JBAXFM010000268.1, from coordinate 6,465 downwards.
AGGGTTCCGATAACCGTATAGATAACAACAATTGACAAGCCATACACGATTGCTTCGAGCCTGGCTTTGCGTTTACTCGTGGTATCATGCATGAAGAAGGTCACTGTCATCGGGATCATGGGAAATACACAAGGGGTGATGATCGCCGCTAGTCCGGCAAGAAATGAAATGAGGAAAAACCATAGCAGCGATTGATCGGCTGCCTGGTCGGCGGCGGTTTCACCCAGTTTGGTCTGCTCAATTTTTTTGGCGGCAGAATCGGCTTTTGCTGTAGCAAGGGCGGCATTTTTTAATGAGTCCTGCTGTGCGTCAGTCGGGGTTCCCGCTGATGGCACAGTTGCAACGGATGCGACTGCATTGGGATTCCCTTTAATGGCAAATTCAAATTCAACATCACTTGGGGGCAAACACTGCTTATCGTCGCAGCACATAAAGTTTAAAGTCCCTTTCACCACAAAATCTTTCTGACTTAATACTTTGATCTTCTGTTTGAAAACAGCTTTGTCGGCAAAAAACTTCAGGATCATGTCGAAATTGGGATCATTCTCTAAAATGGGTTTCTGCTCCTGTACCTTGCCGATTCGCTCATAGTTCTGACTTTTTGTAAAACTGAATGATGTGGGTATCGGAGCACCATTCGGGCCGCCTTGTGGAACGTCCTGGGAATAAAGATGCCAATGGGTATCAATTTTTGCAATTAACAGCAGGGTTGCCTCCTCAGGGGTTGACTGCTCCACTTTGAAGGTCCATTTTACAGGATCAAGAATTTGGGAAAAGGAGAACAGTGGCAGTATAAGCAATGCCAGAAGGCCGAACATAACTTTTTTCATTTCCAATTGATTTTGAAAAGCAAAAATAGGGAAAATCGTGATGCGTGACACCTAACAAGTGACAAAAATCCTGACCCAACATTCGTCACTTGTCATTCGTCATTCGTCATTTGTCACTTGTCATTTGTCCCTCGTCATTGGTCATTCGTCTCGATACACAACAACTCGGTGGTCTCTGCCGTCACCCTGAACCGGTGATCAATCCTACAGCCAATGATCCATGCAATGTCGTTGCCGGAGCACAGGATCCAGGTTTGTTCTTTTTCGCTCTGCGAAAATTTCTGGTCGATAAAAAAATCACTCAGTTTTTTTTTTCTCTTCATTCCCAGCGGGTAGAACACATCGCCATGTTGCCACTTTCTCACCACGAGGGGAAATTGAATTTTGTTAAAGTCCAGGCTTGCAATTTTTTCGGTTACAGGGATTTCGTAATTTTTCACATCATTCATTCTTTCAAACCTGAGTGCGATTGGTTCGGTAATTGTTTTTTTATGGGCAAAGCGCCCTATTTCAAAGGATTTGTTGTCTGTTTTTTGCTCAATCGGGCTGATAACGAGGCGTGTTCTGTCTTTAATGAGTAGGTGTGTGGAAGAACGGATTGTTTTACTGTTTTTTTTACCGAGGCAATCAAGAATGTTTGAAACCTGTGTTTCGTTGAAACCATAGGGTGACAGCAAAGCCCATGCATAGGGTTCAACCGGATCCGATGTAAGCAGTTGCAGGATGTCAATGCAATGGTTTTTCCCATCGGTTGTCAGGGCATCCCTGCGCCAATTTTCAAGGGTCTGATTTCCGATTTGTTCAAATGCACTGATCCTCTTGATGCTGGCATTTAATCCCCTGGAGAATTCCGGATTGATATTGTTAAGCATTGGTATTACCTCGTGTCTGATTTTATTTCGCAGGTATTTCGTTTCGTCGTTCGAATGATCTTTCCGGTAATTAATCTGATGCTGAAGGGCAAATTGCTCAATGTCTTTGCGAAAAGCAAACATCATAGGCCTGATGATGGCGCTGTTTTTTACAGGGATCCCGTGTAACCCGGCAATCCCGGTTCCACGGATCAGGTTGATCAGGAATGTTTCCACCTGGTCGTCGAGGTGGTGGGCAGTGGCTACATAATCAAATTCATTTTCCAGCCTGATTTTCTCAAACCAGGCATACCGTAAATCCCTGGCAGCCATCTGGATTGAAATTCCGTTCCTGGATGCCATGGATGAGGTGTCAAACTTTTCCACGAAGAGAGGCACGTTCAGTTTGATCGAAAGTCTTTTAACAAATGTCTCATCCTCATCACTTTCAAGCCCTCTCAGACCGAAGTTGCAATGGGCAATGGCAAACCGGAACTTAGCCTGGTAAAACAGATGCGCCATCACGGTGGAGTCAATGCCTCCGCTCACAGCAAGCAGGATAAAGTCCTCCCCGGAGAAAATCTTCCCTGATTCGATAAACTGTTTTAAACTCCTGAGATTCATTTGACAAAATTACATTGAAAAACGATATCTTTGGCCTGTCATAAACGAAAGAATGACCTGGCAAGTTACTTATATTACCTGGATTCATCTGGTCACGGCAATCATCAGTATACAACTGGTGTTTACAGTTTATAATCTGCATCAGATCCGGGGCCGGGTTCCGTTTATCTGGATGATGGCGCTTTCTGCTTTCTGGTCATTGATCCTCACCTTTGAATCGGCAGCGCCGACTATTGCAGAAAAAATAACCTGGTCGGAGTTTGAGTACTTTGCAAACATGGGGATTCCGCTAATGTTCCTGCGTTTCATTCTATCCTATGACCTCGATCGTCCTACCCTGCTGAAACGATACTTCTTACTTTTCTGGATTATCCCGGTTATTACAGTGATATTGGTTTTTACACACCAGGTGCATTCACTCATCTGGACCGGTTTCTCCTGGAGTCCGGCTGGCCATAACATCCTCATCTATCATCATGGACCTGCTTTTTATGTTGCCATGGCCTACTCATTGGGAATGATTTTTCTGGCCAACATCATGTTGATCATTTTTATTCGTAAAAGCCCGGGATATTATCAATCGAGAGGCTGGGTTTTATTGTCTGGTTCGCTTTTTGCGCTGCTTACAGGATTGGTTTACACACTTGGGTTGAGTCCGGTGGAAGGTTTGGATATATCACCGATGGGAACGCTGATTGCCGGACTGATTTTCTTCCGGGGTATTGCACGGGAGCAACTTTTCGACCTGATCCCATTCAGCCATCAGTTGATGATTGAAAAACTGGAAGATGGGGTAATCGTGCTCGACAACCGGGATTATATCATGGATATCAGTCCGGTGGCACTGAAAGCCCTTAAGATTGAAGGACCGGTTGCCGGTCGTCAGATTGGCGAGGTACTGCCGGTTCTTTTACCCCTTGTTCAGGAAACGTCAAAAGATCAGGAATTTCGCAAAGAAATTCAGCTTCAGACTCCCCCTGTTGGTTGGTTTGAAGTTACAAGGTATCCACTCAGTGGGACAGGCACTAAATTTCTCGGTAGTTTGCTGATCCTGCATGATATAAACCAAAGGAAGCATACAGAAATGCAACTCAGGGAATTGGCGGACGAACTGACGGAGCTCAATCGGATGAAAGACCGGATTTATTCGATTATCAGTCACGATTTGAGGAACCCGTTTAATACCATTTTGGGTTTTTCACAACTATTGGCTGAGTCGTACGATGAGTTTACCGAATCAGATCGCCGGCATTTTGCAAGGAACATTCTGGATGCATCAAGAAGTGCGTTCAACCTGCTGGAAAATTTGCTGGAATGGTCGCTGATGCAGCTCGGAAAATTTGAATTTGTCCCGGTTGAATTAATTCTTGACCGTCAGGTGGATGAATCATTCAACCTTTTGTGGCTCATGGCATCAGGGAAAAAGATTGAACTCGTCAATGCTGTTGAACCAGGCCAAAGTGTATTTGCCGACAGTCACATGCTTGCGGCTATTTTGAGAAACCTTATTTCCAATGCAGTTAAATTCACCCCGGCTGGCGGCCGGATTGAGGTTTCATCATCCATTACCCAGGGAATGGTCGAAGTGATTGTTTCCGACAACGGGATCGGAATGCCTCCCCAGATAATGGATGAACTTTTCAGCTACACTAAAATGAAAACCAAGCAGGGCACAGCCAATGAAAAAGGTACCGGACTGGGGTTGCTGCTGGTACGCGATTTCGTTGAAAAAAATCAAGGAACCATTCGCGTAACCAGCGAACAGGGCAAAGGAAGCCGGTTTGTATTTACACTGCCTGCGAGATAATTGCGGATAAATTGTACCATTATTATTTTTTATATTTGTTCCCAACAGAGCATATTTATATGGACAAGGTAAAGATTCAGGAGGTTATCAATACAATCATTGCGGGATATGGTCCGTCAAAGATCATTCTTTTTGGTTCTTATGCCAATGGAACCGCCAATGATTCCAGTGATTTGGATCTGTTGATCATAAAAGAAACAGATAAGCCAAAGTACAGGAGAGCAGTTTCAATCCGAAAACTTTTCAGTTCTCAGCCATGTGCCATGGATATTATGGTTTACACTCCGAAGGAGTATGAGGATTTATTACCTTTCAAAAGTCTCATTCCTTACATAGCTACAAACAAGGGTAAAGTTATTTATGAAACCGGAAACTAGCCTTTGGATCGAAAAGGTCAACCAGGATGTTAAAACGGATCTAACGGGATTTGCAACTTCAACGAGGTACCCGGATATGGATGATGACTTTGATATAAATGCAGCTCGTGAAGCCTATAAGGCAATGACAGAAATAAAATCATTTGTTCTTGGGAAAATAGATAGTGATAAATGACTGGATATCATGTAGAAATAAATAATATATCAATTTAGCGTAGGCAATCTGGCCACGCTGTTTTTTTATGGCAAGCAATTTCAATTCTCACTGATTTATACTCAACTAAACCAACCTTCTAAGAAAAAGCCCTTGTTTCTCCTTGCAGCAGTTTTCATGTTTGTCATTCAATTTTATGGACAAGTGGCCATCAACACCGATGGCAACAACCCTGATACTTCGGCCGGGTTGGATGTGAAATTCGACAATAAAGGCCTGCTGGTGCCACGTATGACCCGAATTCAACGAACCGCTATTGCTAGTCCGGCAGAAGGTTTGATGGTTTATTGCACCAATTGCGGCACAAACGGCTCGTTGAGTATTTTTTACAAACGGATCATGGCTGACTTTTGCGCCATGCACCGTTTCTTCGCCTGTTTCAGGCACACCCGTTATGTCACAAGGACAGATTATATGGAATTGGGTGGCTGTGCCCGGCGCTTCAGGGTATAAATGGAATACGATTGCCGATTATGAAACCGCAATCGATATGGCCGCTGCCACCACCAAAACCGAGACCGGAACTAATTGTGGGGCCAGTTATAACCGTTACACCTGGGCATACAGCAGTTGCGGCGAATCTGCCATGACAACGCTTACAGCTACTGTTCCCGCCTCAGTTCCGGAAACTCCGATTGCTTCAACACATGTTACTACTCAAACTTCCATAGTTTGGAATTGGAATAGCGTACCGGATGCTACGGGGTATAAATGGAATACGACCGATGATTACGCGTCGGCTATTGAAATGGGAACCGCCACCACTAAGAGTGAAACTGGTATTACCTGTGGCATAGCTTGTACCCGCTACGTTTGGGCATACAACGGTTGCGGGTATTCTGTTTCGGCAGCCTTAACCCAAACAACCCTTGCATGCTGGGTTTGCGGAATTTCCACGATAACGGTTAACCACGTAGCTTCTGGCGGTGTAGCTCCTGTTGACAAAACAGTAATATATGGCACTGCCACCAACATTCCCGGCGAACTTACCAAATGCTGGATTACCCGAAACCTGGGCGCCAGCCAGCAGCCAACGATAGTTTCCGATGCTACCGAGGCCTCAGCAGGCTGGTACTTTCAGTTTAACCGTAAACAGGGATACCAATACACAACATCCAGAACACCAAACACTACATGGATAAGCAGTATTAGCGAAAATTCCAATTGGATAACCGCCAATGACCCATGTGCCATCGAACTTGGAACCGGTTGGCGAATCCCGACCAGCACGGAATGGACCAATGTTGATGCCAGTTGGACAAGCTGGAATGGCCCTTTCGGTTCAGCCTTAAAACTCCATGCTGCCGGGAACCTAGGCAACGGCTCTGGTTCGCTGAACGATCGCGGTTTATACGGCTACTACTGGAGTAGTACGCAGTACGATGCCACTACCGGCGTGTCCCTGAACTTCGACAGTAGCAACAGCTACATGATGTTCCGCAGCAAGACTTACGGCTACTCCGCATGCTGTGTCCGTGACAATTAATTCAACTGCTCATCCCTTTGGGTCAAGTAAAACACGCGACACCTCTAAGTTTCTTATTCTAAATCAACGATAGCCCTGAAAGGGCGGAATCTATTAACACAGGGTGGGCCCTGTGCATTTGGTCGGCGATTCCCATCTCCCCCCTTCGCCTTTAGGAGAAGGGGTCGGGGGTTGAGGTGCATTATTATGGGCCTGGGGTTGAGGTTAGTTTGAACTCCCTCGGGAGAAGACCGTATGTTTGCAAAATGAAGCATAAGTCTGGAAATTTATTTAGTT
>JBAXFM010000267.1:0-7096 GCA_037139855.1 Bacteroidota bacterium | reverse complement strand
TTGAAAATCCCCATCATGACTCCCAATTTGTCGGGAGGTAAAGCAGAAGTGAGCATGGCATAGGGCATAGATAGTATGCTTGACCATGCAATTCCGACACAGGCCATGGAAAAAAGCAATCCGTATTTATCTGTCATAAAAGGAATGCTGAGCAGCCCGATGGCGCCCACAGCCAGACATAATGCATGCATCAATTTTGGACCCGTAAATTTTGTAACACGCATCAAGACGAACGAAAATAAAAAGCAGACCGCATTGTACATGGCAAAACAGAAACCAGCCCAGGCCCCTGAGGATTCCATTTCTACCGTCCCTTCATGTGCATGAAACACATTCCCGGAAATGGCAGGTGAAAAATAGACCCAGAGACAGAACATGCCGATCCAGGTAAAGAATTGAACCAACCCCAGTTCCCACATGCGTTTGGGTAGGTGCCCGAAAAGTTTGACGATTTCCCCCATGCCTAAGGTCCAGTCGAACTTGCGCGACCGGATCAAACCAAGTTCTTTTTCATCAGGTGGGATTTCCTTGGTGGTAAAAACAGTCCACAGAACAGCGCCGATAAATGCGACTGCGCCAATGTAAAAAGATAAAGTGACGGAGGTCGGAATATGACCCTGACCGGCAGTATCCCGGGCGATTCCAAACCAGTTGGTCATCATCCAGGGTAATGCGGAGGCGATGGTTCCCCCAAGACCGATAAAGAGTGATTGGATGGCGAAACCCTGCGAATTTTGTTCTTCAGGCAGGTTGTCGGCCACCATGGCGCGGAAAGGCTGCATGCTGGCATTAATCGTTCCGTCAAGCACCCAAAGGAGTCCGGCTGCAATCCAGAATGTTGGTGAATTGGGCATGAATATCAGGGCGAGGGATGCCAGAATGGCTCCCACAAGAATATAAGGTCTGCGGCGGCCCAGCCTTGTCCATGTGCGATCGCTTGCCTGTCCGATCAGAGGCTGAATGATGACACCGGTAACCGGGGCAGCAAGCCAGAGCAGTGCGATCTGACTCGGCATGGCGCCAAGGTATGAGTAGATTGCGCTCATGTTGGCCATCTGTAGTCCCCATCCAAACTGGATCCCCAGAAATCCAAAACTCATGTTCCAGATTTGCCAAAAGTTCAATACAGGTTTTTCCTTCATCAGGTTGTATAATTTTATCAGTTTCAGTGTTCAAAAGTAAGAAGTTTCTATTACTTTTACTGCTCAAATTTAACATATGATCCGAAATCTTTTATTGATCAGCAATTCAACCAATGCCGGAGAGGAATATCTTGCCTGGCCACGTACTCATATCAAGGATTTCCTGTCGGGATTCGGGGTGCGAAAAGTATTGTTTATCCCCTATGCCGGGGTGAACCTGACAGCTTCAGGTGTGGAGAAATCATTCGATCTGTACGAAGAACGGGTAAAGAAGATTTTTAAGGAAATGGGATTTGTCCTCCATTCCATCCATCGGGAACCCAATCCGGTAGTAGCAGTCAATGAAGCTGAATCAATTGTGATAGGGGGTGGCAATACGTTTCACCTGGCGCTGATGATGCAGGAACTTGGTGTGATGGAGGCCATCCGCAGGAAAGTTTCCAGGGGAATCCCTTTTGTGGGCTGGAGCGCTGGCGCAAATGTTGCTTGTCCGACCATGAAAACAACCAATGACATGCCCATTTGTGAGCCACCTTCATTCAACTGCCTCAAGTTTGTCCCGTTTCAAATCAACCTGCATTACCTGGATGCCAACCCCGAGGGGCATGCGGGAGAAACCCGCGAACAGCGTATCCTGGAGTTCCTCACCGTAAATCGTGAAGTAACGGTATTGGGTCTGCGTGAAGGCTGTTTGCTGAAGGTAATCGGCGACACGATGAACCTTGTTGGCAACCGCCCGTTGCGGCTGTTTCGTTTTGGCATGGAAGCACAGGAGTTTCAGGAGAACGAAAACCTGGATTTCCTGCTTAGTACTTAATCACCCGACCGATGCCAACCTGTCCGGATGTTGTCGTAGCTTTGACCAGATAAAAGCCTTTTGGTAAACCTCCAACAAAGAGTCTGACTGCATTTGAGCCAATCTCTTCTTTTTTCATCACAGTCTGATTCAAATAGTTGAGTACCTCTATTTGAGCAATCTCTTTTCTGGCCTCAACCGTGAAATAATCACTGGCAGGATTCGGAAAAATCCTGGCAATGAGCGCTGAATTTTCACTGATTCCCACATCCCAGGCGGAAATTTGTGATGACATAGCGCGAACGGGCGTGCCACTTGCAGAATCACCGCTGGCTGATATTGGTGTAACCTCAAAAACCAGCCATCTCCCGATATCCAGTGTATCAACCACGTAGGTTATTTTTATGGCTGAATCAATGGCAATAGCATCTAGTCCCTGTGCATTTGTGCTTCTCAGCCAACGGTAAGTGGAAATTCCTTCAGGAATGCCGTTCACGTTTTCATAGGCATAGGTGCCGCTCAGAAATTTTTTATAAACACTCAGGCCCTGGACGGCAACATTGTAAACCCAGGGTGGGGTTGCAATGAAAGGGTTGAGATCATTGTAATAGCATCCGAAGATGTTGGGATTCTGATTGATGGTGTCGTGGAAAACGTAAGTCCTGTTCGGTTTTCCTGTCAGTTCGGCAGTATTCCAATCGCCATTGATGCGAAATTTAAACGACAGAGGATTCTGGTGAAACCAGGCAGTATCCATATGCAATTCGAGCGAATATATTGTATCTCCCTCTGTATCGAAAAGCACATCGTTGGCGCCGTTTCCGTTGAAATTTCCGGCAACGTCCAAATAGTCGGTATTCACATTGAAATGATGGGCTTTTACATAGTAGCCCATATCGCAATTAAAGGTCATTAGCCGTTTTGCAGGGTTCCAGTTGTTGAAATCGCTGGTAACAGTGAGCAAGGTGTCAGGAATCCGGATGATCCTGTTTGGTTTGTAAACCAACTCCATCTCGTATTTGGCAGTATCTCCCTGATTGATCCGATATTTATATTGCTGAACGGATCCGGCTTCAAAAAGTGTGTCAGCCAGAGAATAATTCAGGGTTGTGCCGATGCGTTGCATTTTGGGAGATCCTTTCCAGTTATTCATCGTACCCACCAAAAATACCGAATCCGATGCCGGGTCAAAAATACCGTAGGCCAATGCATATTGCATGTTTACAATAAAAGTGGTGATGTTGATTGGTTGATTGTTCCACCAGTCTGATAAATTGACCATGCCCGGTTGAGCTGTAAAAGAGCGGGTAACCGTTTCCTGTAACGAGTCGTTGATACTGAAATTGTAATGATAGGTAACGCCGGAGTCAAGCATAGAAAGCGTTGCCGTGTATATAAAGTCAGGTCCCTGAACCAGTTTTACCGGTAGCAGGTTATGGTCAATCACAAGGGACACGTAATCAGAATCAGGCATGAAAATATGTTGGTTCACAGCCTTGGTCATGTTCAGCCGGAAGGAAGCTGACCAGGTGGCGTCGGGATTGGCAGATATTGCATCCAGGGAAACCTGAGAGATTATCATGGCAGTCATCAGCATGACTTTCCGGATGAAAGCAGAATGAACAAAGAGATTCATAGGATCGTAAATTTAGCTCAGAATTGTCGGGCAAAGATACGAAAATAATGAAGGCTAGCTTACCCTTTCAAACACAAGCGCTGTACGGTTGGTGTTGTATATCATCAGGTGGTGTGAGTCTTCTGCCGGATGATATAAAGTAGTATAAACAAGTTCGTCATTCACCCTGTTTGATCCGCCGAATTCAGGCCGGTCGGTATTCAGGATGATCCGGTAATCTCCAGGTTCGGGAACAGCGAATTCATAGTCGGGGATGGACTTGATGACATGGAAGTTAAAGATAAAGATAAGGCCCTGCCGCTTGAAGATGATGGTCTGGTTTTCACCGTCCATGTTCATCTGGTCGCCAAACCCGACATCGAAAAGCTTGTGCTGCTTGACCAGAGCGATCATTTCACGGTCAAATGCGGCAAGAAATCTGTATTTCAGGTCGGGGTTCGCCAGCAATGACCATTGGCGGCGGGCATACTGGAAACTCCAGTTGTTGCCTTCGCGCGGGAAGTCAACCCAATCGGGGTGGCCAAATTCGTTGCCGATAAAGTTCAGGTAAGCTTGGCCGCCAAGTCCGATGGTAATGAGCCGTATCATTTTATGCAGGGCAATGCCGCGGTCGATGACAAAACTTTCATCTTTCTGACTCATTTTAAAATAGATCTCGCTCTGCATCAAACGGAAGGCGATGGTTTGATCTCCCACAAGCGCCTGGTCATGCGATTCGCAATAGGCCACTGTTTTTACGTCGGGCAAACGGTCGGTCATGACCTGCCATAATTCGTGTATGTTCCAGTCCTCATCTTTCTTTTCCTTCAACACTTTGATCCAGTAATCGGGAATGGCCATGGCAAGCCGGTAATCAAAGCCGATACCGCCTTCACGAATGGGCCGGCAAAGTCCGGGCATGCCACTCACATCTTCAGCAATGGTCACTGCATGTGGCTTGACTTTGTGGGTCAGTGTGTTGGCCAGCTGCATGTAGGTCAGTGCATCCCATTCAACGCCATCTTTAAAATAACCGTCACGCTCCCAAAGTTCGCGGTATCCATGGTCGAAATACATCATGGACGTAACGCCATCAAACCTGAATCCATCGAAATGAAACTCCTTAAGCCAGTATTTGACGTTTGACAGAAGGAATTGCAATACTTCCCGTTTGCCATAGTTGAAACATTTTGAATCCCAGTGCGGATGATTTCCCCGGTCGCCAGGATGAAAGTACTGATCGTCGGATCCGTCAAATTGATTGAGACCTTCCATCGTATTTTTGGCAGAATGCGAATGAACGATGTCCATCAGCACGGCAATACCTTGTTCATGTGCTTTTTTGATCAGGTATTTCAATTCCTCCGGGGTTCCGAATCGGGAGGAAACTGCAAAGAAATTGGTGACATGATAACCAAAGGAACCGTAATAAGGATGTTCGGCAATGGCCATCAGCTGGATGGTGTTGTATCCTGAGTTTTTAATATAGGGGATCAGGTGATCTGCAAAATCAACAAAGGAACCAACAGACTCTTGTTCCTGTGACATGCCCACATGACATTCGTAAATGAGCAGTTCATTCAGGTCTTTGATATCGAATTGGTCGTCCGACCAATCGAAAGCCCGTGGGGGAGCCCAATGCTGACCAGAAAAAGTCAGGGTTGGTAAATCCTGGACCACCCGGGTAATATAGGCTGGAATCTTTTCATGCCATCCGGCATCGGAATGTACCATCACCTTCACCCTGCTTTGGTGTGTAAACCTTTCTTTATATTCGCTGTCGGGCAGGAAAATTTCCCATTGTCCATATTTGTTCGGGGTCATCCGATGAGAATACCGCTGCCAGTTGTTGAAGTCGCCAAACAGGTATAAATCCTGGGCATTGGGCGCCCATTCGCGATAATGCCACCCTTTGAGGGTGCGGTCATAATGAAATCCATAAAACTGATAGGCATTGGCAAATTCGCTCAGGCTGTGCCAATTTTCCTCAATCTCCATCAGGGTTTGCTGGTATCGTTCGTAACGAGCATTGATCTCGGCTGCAACAGGTTCCAGCCAGGGGTCATTCTTGACGAGGGCAAGTTGTTTAATTTTCTTTTCTTTCATGGAAAACGGATTATTTCTCGCAGATTTACGCGGATTACGGCGCAGATTTACGCAGATTAAATTGCAATTGAATTCTAATGGTGGGAATAAGAAATTAAACCAGGAGTGCGATTGCCACAATCAGGATGATGACCAGTGGTGCAACCACGAGTACTGTTTTCCGGTCGTGAGCGATGTTGGCATTCATTGCATCAATCTGGCTGATGCACATTTCATCTCCGGGCTGATATTGAAGCGCAGCTTTATATTCCTCCCGTGCCGAGCGAAACAGATCGATTTTAATAAAACTGGCTGCACGCTCGGTGTGTTCCCTGAATTTGAGTTCAGCATGAGTGAGGTGTTCGGTGTGTTCTGAATGATGTGCCATGGTGAGTTTCTTTTCTTACAAAAATACAGAATAAATCAAACAAAAAACCACGAAGGCACTAAGAACACCAAGAATCACATAGAACAATCTTCCCCTTAGTGTTTCTTAGTGTCCTGAGTGCCTCAGTGGTTCTTCTTTTTTTGCCGAGCCTACCTGAATTTGTAGGTCAATCCAACGCCGATCATCTCTTTGAATTGGGTCATGGGCCTTGCTCTTTCAGTTGGGTCTGGCTGGATCATCACATCATCATCATAAATCAGCTGGGTTTGAATCGATGCTGCAAGCCATTTGTTGACTTTTAAACTCAACAACAGGCTCCAGTTCACATCGATGTTCCCGAAATGATGCAAATAATCGGTAAACAATTCAAGGTTGGTAGTGAGGTTGATGTTCTTTGCCAGGTCTTTATTCAGATTGGCACGAAGGTAGGGACCGAATTCGCCTCTCATGGTTTTACCGGCATGACGATTGCCTGATGCGTCAGTGTAAGCGCTGTCAACGCCAAACGCGCCGGCATTGGCCAGGGATGGAGCATTGACGAAGGTAAACCGTCCGGAGGCTGGTGAAACATATACCGTAAACCAATTTGCAGGGGCATAGGTAATCCCTATACCGATTACAACGTAGCCTGGTGCCATGAATCTGGAAATAACCGTGTTTTCGTCAGGATAATTATACCCCGGTGAGAACTGTGAACGAAAATTGGCCAGCACGGTCAGATACCATTTTTTATTTTGATGAAGTTCATAACCATAGGCCGTGGTGATTTCAATTTTATCATCCGTTTTTGTTGTTTGTGCATTGTTGCCATTTCCCAGGATGTTGAATCCATATCCCATGTCAACATTGTTGCCCCAAACGTGTTTACCTTTCTTATAATTTGCCTTGAAGTTAATCCAGGCAACCAGGCCCAGCGAGTTCTGGCCACCCGATGACCAGTTCGAAAAACCAGCCTGGGTAAATTGCAGAGAGCCGGAACCCTTCACCAGCCAATGTTTGGTGGAGGTGTCGGCTGGAACCTCCGATAAAACATCAGCTTTGACTTTGGCTGTCTTTTGGATTTCCTGCGC
>JBAXFM010000266.1:0-7104 GCA_037139855.1 Bacteroidota bacterium | reverse complement strand
TTACTCCAAATCTTCCGGTCAGCATTTCGATCTCAACACCTTCAACTTCTTTCTGCACCGGGAGTCCTGTTACAATTACAGCAACTCCGGCCAATGGTGGAACAATACCTGTCTATCAATGGGTGTTGAATGGCTTGAATTTCGGAACCAATAATTCTGTCTTGACCTACAATCCCCTATCTGGCGATATAATAACATGTGTGTTGTCATCCTCTGATATTTGTGTTACCGGAAACCCTGCGACATCGAATACACTTACGTTGACAGGGACTACGACACTTCCTGCTGGCGTAACTATAATGGCCAACCCAAATCCATTTTGCCAGGGATCTCAAGTTTCATTCACTGCAACTCCGGTCAATGGTGGGACCAACCCTTCATATCAATGGAAGGTAAATGGAGCCAATGCTGGGATAGGCATTCCAATATTTAGCTATAATCCGGCAAATAACGATCTCGTTCATTGTGAAATAGTATCAAATCTAAATTGTGTTACCGGTAACCCGGCAATTTCTCCTAATGTTATCATGGTTGAGAAATTGTCCCCCGAAGTTTCTTTCGCATCCTGCTTTGATACCGTCACAACGCTGAACGCGAAGCCATTTAAATTAAAAGGCGGAATACCTTACGGTGGTTCGTATGCTGGACCTGGAGTTGATCCAATAACAGGGATTTTTACACCAGCTGTGGCAGGATTGAAAACAATTAATTATACTTATACCAACGTTTTTTTATGCAGTGCCTTTAAAACAAAGACTATTCTTGTTCAGCCGACTCCCACATTTGTGTGTGGAAATATTTTAACGGATATCCGGGATAACAAACTTTATTCAACAGTTTTAATCGGATCACAATGTTGGATGTCAGCCAACCTGAATTACGGATCGAACCTGAATTCCTCACAGGTTCAGACTGACAATTGCATCTCTGAAAAGTATTGTTATAACGACCTGGCTGGCAATTGCACTAACTATGGCGGCCTTTACCAGTGGGATGAGATGATGAAGTACGATGATACACCTGCTGGGCAGGGTTTGTGTCCTCCAGGCTGGCATATTCCCACGGAAGCCGAGTGGACAACATTGTTCAATTTTTACCTGGGCAATGGTTTAGCCGGCAAACCTTTGCAGGATTCCATAACTTCAGGATTCAAGGCACAGACTAGCGGGGTCTTCTATCTGAATTCAAGATGGAGCTTTAACGGGTTTGCAACGCTTTTCTGGTCATCCACTTCATGGAGTGCAATAAAAGCGATCTCGCACGGGATGAATGTGTATGATTTCTCGGTGTCGTTGTATCCGGCGAGCCGGGGGAATGCTTTTGGGGTGAGGTGTTTGCGGGATTGACTTTGAAGTTGAAATTATTGTAACATAGAAGATCACAGATAGAACGCTTTGGAATGTTTAATGAGATTTGTAAAATGAATTTTAGTTATTATTGGATAAATATTTGATCTATGGCAAAGGAAACCGCAATAAAACTATTCAACGAGTATAGAATACGTACTCAATGGGACGATCAAAAGGAGAAATGGTATTTTTCTATCGTAGATGTTGTTGGCGTGCTTACTGAAAGTACAAATCCGAATAATTACTGGAAAGTATTGAAAAACAGGCTTAAAAAAGAAGGCAGTGAGTTGGTTACAAATTGTAACCAACTGAAAATGCAATCTACAGATGGTAAATTTTATGTCACAGATGTTGCTGATACCGAGCAACTTTTCCGCCTGATACAAACAATTCCGTCACCGAAAGCTGAACCGTTTAAAATGTGGTTGGCAAAAGTTGGGCGAGAGCGTATTGACGAAATTGAAGATCCTGAAATTGGGATAGACCGTTTGATGGAAACATATCTTCGCAAAGGGTATAGCAAAGAATGGATAAATCAACGGCTTAAGAGTATCGAAATCCGCAAAGAGCTTACTGATGAATGGGAATTTCGTGGTGTAAAAAAAGGACAGGAATATGCAATCTTAACTGATGAAATAACAAAAGCGTGGAGCGGTCTCACAACTAAACAGTATAAATCATTAAAAGATTTGAAAAAGGAAAATCTTCGGGACCACATGTCCAATCTGGAATTGGTATTGAATATGTTAGCCGAAGCATCTACCACCGAAATATCCAAAGATAAAGAACCTGCAACTTTCTCTGAGAATAAAGATGTTGCCAGAAAGGGCGGTAATGTAGCAAAAGCAGCCCGTTTGAAACTGGAACAAACAACAGGGAAAAAAGTTGTAACGAAAATAAATGCCAAACATCTTGATACCCCAGTTGATGGGAAAAGAAAAATCGGTGATTGAAAGAATTAAATATCAACTTTGTAAGTACATCCTTTTAGTTGTATTGTTTCTGCCTTTGGTTGCACATTCAACGATTGAAATCCCTATTAATAAAAAGGGATTAATACAAAGGCCAGGATTTATTGAAAACAAAGGCCAGATCATTGACCAGAACAGTAAGCCTAACCCGGCCGTTTTGTATCTGTTGAATACACCGGGAATGAATGTGCAGTTACGGAGGGGTGGGTTTAGTTATGATTTGTATTCCTTTCCAAGCCCCACGGAGAAAAATGCCACACCCCCGCCCCTTCACTCCAGGGAGAGGAGAGCGAGATGTGAATCCCTGTCAGGTGAGATGAATTTCCACCGCATTGACTTCAACCTCATCGGGTCAGATCCCGACTGCGAATTAGTAATATCAGGACAGTCTCAAGATTATTTGAATTATTATACGACAGGTACATCGGTTGATGGCGTAACTTTCGTCCGCTCTTACCAGACAGTTATTTACCGGAATATTTATCCCTATATTGACCTTGAGTTTTTGGTCGATCAGAAATCAGGTGTAAAATACAACTTCATTATTCATCCGGGTGGAAAATTATCTTCAATCCGTATGAAAATCACTGATCCGGAAATTGAGGTTTCGTCCTCCGGGGCATTGATGTTAAAAAATACAACAGGCTCAATAAATGAGGAGATTCCACGAAGTTTTTACCAAGTGAATAATGTGGCCGTGGATGTGAAATGCAGGTTTCAAAAGACAAGCCGGGGGATTTACGGATTCTGCCCGGATGGGCTTATCCCGGCAAATGCTACGTTGATCATCGACCCTGTTCCGGATAGGGTGTGGTCGACCTATTATGGGGGAACCAATAATGAATTTGGTTATGGTTGTGCTGTTGATGGAGACGGAAACGTTTATATTTCAGGCGATACCCAATCCAGTGCCAGCATTGCTACAACCGGTGCCTACCAGACGACCCTCCTGGGACTTACGGATGTATTCCTGGCAAAATTCACTGCATCGGGGGTACGGCTCTGGGCTACCTATTTCGGAGGACCGGATTGGGAATACAATTATAATTGTACCGTAGATAAGGCGGGAAATACTTACATAGCGGGGACAACCTGGTCCCTCACCAACATTTCCACCCCGGGTTGTCACCAGCCTGTTTTTGGTGGCTGGGTGGATTGTTTTTTGGTAAAATTTTCACCTGACGGTCAACGGATATGGGGTACCTATTATGGCGGAACCAATGATGAGCAACTTGGTTTTGTCAAAAGCGATGACAGTTGTAATATTTATCTGACAGGGGTGACGCATTCGAATACCAATATTTCCACCCCGGGTTCATTTAAACCAACCACCAGCGGCGGGGACGAGACGTTCCTTGTCAAATTCGACAGCAGCGGGCAACGGCTCTGGGGAACATATTACGGGGGTCCCATGGCTGACCGTGCAAATGATTGTTCGATCAGTAAAAACGGGTATCTATATATCGCAGGGACGACCGCATCAGCCAGTGGCATCTCCACGCCCGGTTCTTTTCAGCCCAATTGGATAGGGGGGCTGGGCGGACTGGACGGCTACCTGGCCTGTTTCAATCCTGCGGGACAACGGCTCTGGGGAACATATTACGGCGGGAACGGTTATGATGTATGTGTCAGTGTGGCTGCAGACACAAGTGGAAATGCCTATATTTCAGGATTCACTTCCTCCCCTAATGTCATAGCGAGTGCAGGGTCGTACCAGTCGGTTTATGCAGGGAACACCGATGTTTTTCTGGCCCGTTTCTCCCCGGATGGCACCCGCCGCTGGGGAACCTATTACGGGGCTACGGATCATGATTCGACAGATGTTTCCGGACTTATTGCAGTTGATGACAGCAGCCATGTATATCTTACAGGGTTTACAAACTCAACCTCTGGAATTGCGACAACCAATTCGTATCAAACAGCATTTGCAGGATATTATGATGCTTTCCTGGTGAAATTTGACAGTGCCGGCCAGCGGATTTGGGGGACCTATTATGGCGGCAGTGGCAATGACTTGAATGGATCGGTGGCGGTAAATGCAAATGGCGTTCAATACCTCACCGGAAGCACAACTTCGGTAGCTGGAATATCAACCACGGGATCACATCAGCGTGATATCGGAGGAGGATTTGATGCATTCCTGGTAAAGTTTCAAACCTGTACCGGGGTCGATCCTGCACAACCCATCACCGGGCCTGCCGATGTTTGCCTGGGGACCTCCGGCTTTGTGTTCACTGTACCATTCATTGCCAATGCCACCGGCTATTTTTGGAGTTTACCCCCGGGATTTACGATAACCAATGGTATCAATACAAACGCTATCACTGTCTCTGCTGCATCGAACGCCGTTTCGGGAAATATTTCTGTTTATGGAACAAACAACTGTGCCGGTGGAGTACCTTCGTCCCTCAGCGTGACAGTTCATCAACCTCCAATCCCGATCCTTTTGGGTGCCGACAGTGCCTGTGTTGGAACAGCCATACTTTACACGACCGATCAGGGAAAATCACTATACCAATGGAATGTTTCGCCAGGCGGGATTGCTGTGAACGGCGGATCCCAATCCGATCATACTGTGGAGGTATTGTGGAACAACCCCGGGATCCAGTGGCTTTCAGTAAATTATACCGACAACAACGGATGTACAGCCTTATTGCCCATTGTGAAAAATGTCATTGTTTCAGAATTGTTGACAGTGGGCATTTCTATAACCGCATCAACCAACAATATTTGCGAGGGAACTCCGGTTACATTCACAGCCACTGCGACAAATCCCGGGACCAATCCTGCTTACCAGTGGAAAGTCAATGGAGTCAGCGCCGGTGCGAGCGCTCCGACATTTGCCTATGCCCCGGCAAGTGGAGATATCGTGAAATGTATTCTGACTTCCTCAAATACGGTTTGCACATCCAATAACCCGGCTACCTCGAATACCATCACGATGGTGGTAAATCCACTTCACCAGGTGAGCGTTTCTATATCCCCATCGGTCAATACGGTTTGTGAGGGTACATCGGTCACTTTTACAGCCAATCCTACACACGGAGGATTACTCCCCGGTTACCAATGGAAGGTAAATGCTATCAATATTGGCGGTGCAACCAATTCAACCTACACCTATCTACCGTTAAACGGGGATATCGTAACCTGCCAAATGACATCATCTGATAACTGTGTTACCGGTAATCCGGCCCTCAGCCCCCCGGTAACCATGACTGTCAACCAGAATTTGGAAGTGACTGTATCTATTATAGCCTCGGCAAATCCATTCTGTGCAGGCAGCCAGGTAACTTTTACGGCAACACCCGACCATGGCGGACTGGTTCCGGGTTATCAATGGAAGGTGAATGGCAGCAATGCCGGGACAAACAGTCCGTCGTTCTCCTATTCACCGGCCAATGGCGACCAGGTATCCTGCGTCCTTAATTCATCGGCATCCTGTATAACCGGCAACCCGGCCTTGTCAAATATCATCACGATGACCGTCAACACCAATCTGCTGGCGGGGGTATCAATTTCCACACCGACCAACCCGTTCTGCCCTGGCACAGCGGTTACCTTCACAGCCACCCCGGTGAATGGTGGCTCAACACCTGGCTACCAATGGAGGGTAAATGCAAGCAATATTAGCAATGCAATCAATGCAGTGTTTACGTATAACCCTTTGCCGGGAGATTTGGTTTCGTGTGTGATGACATCCAACCTGAGTTGCGTTACCGCTAATCCCGCCACCTCTGCACCGATCGCAATGACCGCTTCCAACGCGCCGCATGTCACCTTTTCGCCGTGTTTCGATACGATCACCAGCACGAATGCCAAAGCCTTCAAACTCAAAGGCGGACTGCCCATTGGCGGCGCCTACTCCGGTCCGGGAGTCGATCCGGTCAGCGGCATCTTCTCGCCCTCCATTGCCGGTCCTGGAACATATCTCATTACCTACAATTATACAAATATTGCAAATTGCACCTCCACTGCTGCCACCCGCGTTTTCAATTTTCAATTCTCAACTTTCAATTGCGGAAACCCCCTCACCGACATCCGCGATAGCAAAACCTATCCTACCGTTCAAATCGGCACCCAATGCTGGATGGAAGAGAATTTGGATTTCGGATTTCAGATTTCGGATTTGGTGCCGCAAACCGACAACTGCGTAGCAGAAAAATTCATTCGATATTCGTCATTCAATGTTCAATATTCGACATTCTATCAATGGGATGAACTCATGCGCTACGACCCCACCCCTGCCTCCCAGGGCCTCTGCCCTCCCGGCTGGCATGTGCCAACAGATGCAGAATGGGCAACACTGATCAACTATTATCAGGGCAACGGCAGCGCCGGAAGGCCATTGCAGGATACCATTATCAACGGGTTCAAGGCTCTGAGAAGCGGTGTGTTTTACCTGAACTCAACCTGGAGTTTTATGGATTTCGCCACGATCTTCTGGACTTCGACATCCTCGGGGCCAACGAAAGCCATATCGCATGGGATGAATTTGTATAATTTTTCGGTATCGTTTTATCCCGCTTCCCGGGCAAATGCTTTTCCGGTGAGGTGTTTGAAGGATATGTAAAAAAACCTGTTTTTATGTTGGAAACTGCCCGAAATATCTTATATTTGCCATAGTGATTGACTCCGTTCCTCCCTTTCAATTTTTCCCAGGCCATTTTTCTAAGACTGCTCTAAGACTCCTCTAAGCCTTCTCTAAGTCTCGTCTAAGTTACCATGCAGTGTCATTGCAGATTCATTGCAGCGTTGTTGCAGCGTTGTTTCAGCGTTGTTGCAAC
>JBAXFM010000265.1:0-7104 GCA_037139855.1 Bacteroidota bacterium | reverse complement strand
TGAAATTTTTATTCAGCGCCAACAAAGGGATCGAACTCAAAGATTTATCCAATGTTGCATCAGGCGGTGAATTGTCGCGTATTATGCTGGCAATTAAATCAATGATCAGTCAAAAAAACCTTCTGCCAACCATCATTTTCGATGAAATCGACAATGGGGTTTCAGGTGAAGTGGCCGGCAAAGTTGGCGCCATCCTGAAACGGATGGGCGGCTATATGCAGGTCATTGCCATTACCCATTTACCGCAGATTGCCGCCAAAGGCGACCGTCATTATTGGGTGTATAAATCGGAAAACCATCAAACCACCACCACCTTTATCAAACAATTGTCTCCGGAAGAACGGATTGAAGAAATTGCCAAAATGCTTAGCAGTGAAACCGTAACAGATTCCGCCATTCAGGCGGCCAACGAGTTGCTGAAATAAGTTCCATTATGAAAAAGGAACATATTATAGTAAATTTACTCCATGAAATAAATGAAAATATATCATGATCAAAAGAATAACCATTAAAAATTATAAATCCGTTGCCGATTTAAGCCTTGATTTAGGGAGGTTTAATATTCTGATTGGAGAAAATGGCTGCGGAAAATCAAATATACTGGAGGCGATTGCTTTAGGCTCTGCCTCAAATGCCGATAAACTTGATTATGAGTTTTTAGGCAGTCGGGGAATAAGGGCAACCCAGTCCGAATTTATGTTTTCAGCATTTGAAAACGGGAAAAAAAATAAATCCATTGGGATTGAATTTACCGACAACAAGAATGAAACATTTCCTGTAACCTTGAAGATTGATGCAGATAGCTCACAAAAATGGATTAATATCAATAAAGAAATTGCCAACAAAGAAATCGATAATTATGTTAAAGCCCTCATCAATAAAGATAGTCAAGAACTAGAAGAAAAGGCCACCAGTGAAAAAGAATTAAATTGGATTTCAACTATGAAATCTGTTTTTAATGAGTTATCAAAAGATGATGAGCTGAAAGTCCTGACCTCTACAATTTTTACGACACTTAATGACAAACTGTTTAAAAATAAATTTATCGGAGACTTCATTATTTTTAGTCCCGAGCAGTCTTCATTACGCGATTTTCGGGAACCTTCGCAGATCCTGCCATTGGGTATTAGGGGCGAAGGGCTTTTTCAGGAATTGAAACGGATGATGTATAACAAGAAAAGCAACAAACAACTCATCGAAATAAAAGAGTTGCTATCGTTACTTGACTGGTTCGAGGATTTCCAGATACCAGGCGATTTATTGTCAAACGAATTTACATTACAGGTCAAAGACAAATACCTGCATAAAAACTTGCAATACTTTGATCAACGGAGTACTAATGAAGGGTTCCTGTTCCTGCTGTTTTATTTTACCCTGTTTATTTCTAAAGATACTCCACCATTTTTTGCTATAGACAATATAGAAGCCGCTTTCAATCCGAAACTTTGTACACGGCTCATACGAACACTTGCCTTTCAGACATCGAAAAAAAAGAAACAGGTAATCGTTACAACCCATAATCCTGCTGTTTTAGATGGACTTAATTTAAAAGACGATGACCAGCGGCTTTTTATCATAAGCCGAAATATGGAAGGCCACACCAAATTAAGAAGAATTGAATACAATCCAGACCGGACCCTGGCATTATCTGAAGCCTGGAACAAAGGACTAATTGGCGGGTTGCCTGATAATTTTTAAGACCTGATTGAATGGAAAAATCATTCGGCGTTATATGTGAAGGACCTTCTGACTTTAGGATCATTAAACGTATTATTGAATCGTTTTTTAAGGGTGAAGATCCAACCATTGTCTGTTATCAGCCAAAACAATTGCCATCAGGGAAAAGCGATTTCGGAGGTTGGACGGGTGTGCTGGGAAATTGTCGAAATGATACACTGAAGGAAATTTTTGAGTTTAACAATTATGCCATTATTCAGATTGATACTGATTGTTTGCAGGATAAACCTTTTAATGTTCCTCATATCGGTCAAAGTGGGAAAATAAAAAGCGATACACAACTATGTGACAATGTTATTGCAAAACTAAACAGCATCATTTTTCAACCGGAAATTCAGGACAACAAGCGCCGCATATTATTTGCTGTTTGTATTCATTCCATTGAATGTTGGTTGCTTCCTGTCCTGTATTCAAACAACCGTAAATCACATACCACAAATTGTATAAACCTACTGAACCTTGCTATTCAAAAAAAGTACAAAGGAATGGCTTACTTGAATGAGAAAAATAAAAATGAGCCCAATGGCATTAAAGTGTATGATGCCATTATCGCAAACTGGAAACGCAAAACCGACATAACAGCCGTTTCACTCAATAATGCCGGGTTTCAGAAATTTGTTGAATCGCTTACTAATATTATATAAAGTAAAAACTTGCTGGATAATTTATAAAATCATAGATTTGGCAGAAGAGTGTATTTATTGTAATTTTGACATAAGTCATCTTCTCCGTTATGAAATCAAATGCCGGCATCATCGAAAAATTAAAACCACAATATTTTTGGGATATAGATATTTGCCGACTGGACCAGGAATCATCCCGCCGGCTGATAATTGAACGGATTTTCAACCTGGGAAATCTCTGTGAAATTAATCATGTGATAGAATTCTATGGCAGAGATCAAGTTGTTGAAGTTCTCATGAATCTTAATTATATTGACGCCAAGACTTTTAATTTTATCACAAAGTTTTTTAATCTGCCAGCAAAAAAGTTCAAATGTCATACACAGAAACAGTTGAAAATTCAACACTGGAACTCATAAAATCACTTCAAAGCAGAAGCTATCTGGCAAATTTTCATCTTGTGGGACGTACAGCGCTGGCTTTATATCTCGGTCATCGGAAATCGATCGATATTGACTTGTTCTCAAACTTCAGTTTTGATGCTGCCGGAATGCTCGAAAACCTTCATCAGGATTATTCCTATCAATTGTTTTATACGGCATCCAACACATTAAAAGGTTCAATAAACGATATTAAGGTAGACCTTCTGGCTCATCGGTATGAATTATTAGAGGTTCCGAAGATATTGGATGGCATCTCAGTGTTATCTTTACAGGATATCATTGCCATGAAGCTCAATGCCATCTCAACCAGCGGGCAGCGTTCAAAGGATTTTATCGATATTTATTACTTGCTCCCAATGTTTAGTGTTGGCGACATGGTGGACTTTTACAAAAGAAAATACAATCAGGAAAATGAAACTTTTATTCTTAAAAGCCTGATTTATTTTGATGATGTTGATTTGGCAGACTGGCCGGTGATGATCAAAGATCCCTTATTGAAATGGGCTGCTGTTAGGAGAAAAATAGAAAAAGCCGTGTTGAATTATCTTCATGGCGCCTGATGAGATATCCCTATAATTACCGGAATTAAAAGATTAATCATATATTTAGCAAAATTTCACAAATATGGAACAGCCCAAACTCCCGTTGAAGGACCACAGTTATGTAGGTATGAGCCTTGAAATTACGATCAAAGTAGGTTTGGTGCTGGGTCTGATAACCTGGTGCTTTCTGATCCTGAAGCCCTTTTTAATGATTACTTTGTGGGGGGTTATCATCGCTGTAGCCATTTATCCTATGTTTATATGGCTTAAGGTAAGACTGGGCAACCGTGGAAAACTGGCCGCTGTTATTGTGACCCTGTTTTTGCTGTCGCTGATATTACTTCCAATCATTCTTCTTGGCGGTTCGCTGAACGATGCCATCGGTTATGTGAAGGATTCTCTTACCGCTGGTAAAAGTCTTATTCCACCTCCTTCGGAAACCGTAAAGGGCTGGCCGGTAGTAGGACCACCGGTATATGATTTTTGGCAGCATTCTTCTGAAAACATGTCTGAAGTGGCAACACAATATCAGTCGCAACTGATGACCGGTGTAACATGGTTCCTTTCAATGTTGACCAATGCCGGGATGGGTTTTCTGATGTTTATTGTTTCCATTATCATTTCAGGAATTTTTCTGGTTTTTGCTGATTCAGGCGCTGATGCAACCAGAACCATTGCCGTGCGCCTGATGGGGGACCGGGGACTTGAGACCGTTGTAAATGCCGAAATAACCGTGCGCAACGTTGCGCGGGGAATACTGGGTGTTGCCTTCATACAGGCTTTTCTTGCCGGAATTGGGTTTCTGGTAGCAGGCATCCCTGGCGCCGGACTATGGGCATTGTTGAGTTTTCTGCTGGCAATCGTACAGATCGGCGTCGGTCCGGTGGTGATCGGGGTTTTAATCTATGCATTCTTCAAATTAAGCACCCTTACTGCCATCCTGCTGATGGTGTGGTGTGCGCCGTTGCTGGTCATCGACAATGTGCTCAAACCTTTGCTACTGGGCAAAGGAGCGCCGGTTCCCATGCTGGTAATCTTCCTGGGCGCGATAGGAGGATTCATGAGTTTTGGCATCATCGGGCTGTTTGTAGGAGCAGTGGTGCTGTCGCTCGGGTATAATTTATTTTTACTGTGGTTGCAGGGCGATCGGGCTTGAATATTCTTTTGTGGATTATATGAGTAAACCCGATATGGATTATCTTTGCACTATAAACAAAATGGCGATCTGACCAGATAAAAATTTTGCATGAAAAGAACAATCCTATTCTTAATAATTGGTTGGATATCATTTCAACTACAGGCACAAAATGCAATCGGCATTCAGCTGGGTTTCCTGGGTACCCATACCTATGTTGCTGAATACGAACGCATTGACCGAATGAGTTACCTGCTTGATTCGATGACTTTGAGCACCAATGTGGGCTCGTTTCAGGCAGCAATCAACATGGATATTGACCTTGGAAAAAACGTCTTTTTTTCACCTGGGTTTTATTATTCCGACAAAGGATTGGCGAATGTGACCTTCACTGATTCAATAGGCTGGGTGTGGCATACTCCTGCCAGACAGCATTACGTTGGAATATCCACGCTTATCGGGTATCATTTTCACTTTCGTCACAGTAAATTCGGATTGCAACTCGCTACTGGTCCGCAGATCGACATTGCTGTCGGAACACCAAATCCGGGCTCACTCTTTTCAGGCCCTTATTACCGGTTTTTCATGCCTTTCACCAGGTTCAACGAGGTTGATTTCTCATGGATTGCAGAAGCCGGGTGTTCATATAAACTCGGACCCGGAGATATTGTATTGAAAGCAACCTATCATTTCGGACTCAGTGATGTACTTGAAGACGCATTCGTTGTTGCCCGAACCATGTCGTACGGTGTATCGGTTGGGTATTCATTCCATCTTTCAAAGTAATGTGAATCAATGGTTTGAAATTCAACCCTTGATTCGCATAAGTAACTGACTCAAGTTTCGGGGTTGAATAATCATTCTGAAAGCTCTGAAAGAGCTTAATCTGAATAACCGAGGGTGAAGCCCACGGCTGTGAGAACGTTTAGGCCAACAGCCCTGAAAGGGCTGAATCATTTACAATCTGTCAGATTATTCAACCCTTTCAGGGCTGATTTATTTAGTTCGCTTTCCGTGGGTTTCACCCACGGTTATTGATATTGAGCCACTTCGTGGCAGGGTACCTGCCTAACGAAAACTCTTATGAATATTGAATAATCATGGCACTTGATTAACCCCGAAACATGAGTAACTGAATTCATCCTACTCAGTATAAAACCTGATCATTTTTCTGATGGCATCCTGGCAGGCCGGGCAAAAAGCCGGGGCTTCATTACTTTTCATGCGGCAATCCATCACCGGACTGTAAATCCCTTTCGACAGATATCCACCTCCCTCAAACATACCGGTAACGCCTTTGAATTTGTCTGAACGGGGTGTTGGCAGGGGTGTTTCAGGAGAAATTAATGATTTCCATTTTGAATCAAAGTTCACATTGGTGGTAATATTCGCCTCCCAGGGTTCGAATTTCAGGTTATAATAATCGGAGTAGGTTACAGCCGAGGTGTAGTACTCATCTGCCAGTCCTGCAAACTCATGGCCAAATTCGTGCAGTGCAACAATGTTTGAGAGCTGATGGTCAACCGTACTTTGACCGTAGTGGTTGTAAAACCCGCCGCCGCCATAACGTTTGCTGTTGACCAATACAAAAATAACATCATATGGCACGTTTGCCGCGATGTCGTAAATGGATTTGGTGTCGGAGGTGGTCAGGTACCGGTCCATGTCGAAGGTGTAAAAACTGCTGTGTATGTTGGTGTTCACATAAATGTCTTTCCCCGGAATGGTCACACCTGCTTCATCTGACGGAGATTCAATGGCATAAAAATTAAACAGGCCGGCATTGCTGGCATAAGGTTCAACCGACAAAAAATAGTCGCTGATGCGTTTTGCGTCTGTCATGAATTTATCCATCTCCAGGGTGGTGTATCCTTCGGCAAGGAAGGCAATATCGACATGGTTTTGAGGATCACCAGCATCCTTTATTTTTGTAAACTTATAAGGATGAATGCTTTCGTGGTTGATGAAATAATCGGTGGGATTGATGAACCGCTCAAAGAGCAATTCAAACTCATTGGTTTGGAATGATCTTTTTTCGATAACAAACCGGATGGTGTTTTTCGGAAAAGGCATCACTGCCGTCATGGGATAGGCCCGCTTCATCTTTTTGGCTTCGACTGTGCCTTTCCACTCCTGGAACAGCGAGCTGAATCCACGGGAAAAGAGCAGTCTTTTTGAAGCAGAATCATAAGCAGCATAACGGTAGGAACCATAGCCAAACGGATCCGTAAAGTTTTTATGGGAACCTCCCCAGTTTGGCTCTTCTTTCATCTGCACAAAATAGGCGATCTCCGATTTGGCATCACCCGCCAGGAGATAATCGATCCTCAATGTTTTTTGGATAAAATACTCATCAAATGAAACGGGTTCATTTTCAACGATGGCAGGGGCGCCAATGGCCGCAGTTTGCGCCTGAGCATGCGCATAAAACGGAAAAGTAAATCCAAAGCAAGTCAGCAGTATCAGTTTCTGTGATATTTTCATCGATGGTGATTTTTAAGTCAGAAATTATTCAAGGTTTTTATAATGCAAAAGTATTGATTTCAGTCAACATCTTCCACATTTCGCTATTTCGATTTAACCTGAACCACAATCATCCCCACCAGCATCAACACACAGCCAAT
>JBAXFM010000264.1:0-7130 GCA_037139855.1 Bacteroidota bacterium | reverse complement strand
TACACAAATGTTGTGCCTCAATTACAACTGCCACCCCCAGTGGTTTCAGTGTGTCATTGATGGCATCTTTGATTTGCATGGTCAGCCGCTCTTGTACCTGCAGCCTGCGGGCATAAATGTCGACCACTCTTGCGATTTTACTCAACCCGGTAATGTATTTATCGGGAATATAAGCCACATGAGCTTTCCCGATAAAAGGAACCATGTGGTGCTCACAAAGGGAATATATCTCAATGTCTTTTACAATGACCATCTCCCGGTAATCTTCTCTGAACTTTGCCGAACTCAGAATTTCCTTTGGATCAAGTGCATAGCCCTGGGTAAGGAACTGTATGGCTTTTGCCACGCGAAGCGGTGTTTTTTCGAGACCTTCCCTGTTGGGGTTTTCGCCAATGAGACGAAGAATTTCTTTGTAGTGAAAAGCCAGCTCTTCAGTTGTTTTTTCATCGAATTCTTCAGTTTTCTCGTAATTCAGCTTTCTTTTGATGGCCATAGGATTTATGTTAAGGATTCTTCACCATAATATTCAACAATATTGTTTTCTGACTGTTCAAGACGGACGCAATGCAATATCCCTCCGAATTTTCTGATTTCCTCTGCCAGTTCGTTCCAGATTCCAATGGAAACATTTTCACTTGTAGGAACTTTTCCCATTAAGAAATCAACTTCAAGGTTTAGATTTTTATGATCAACCTTGTTTAGGATTTTCTCCTCAATCAATTTACTCACATGCCGAAGATGAATCACCAGCCCCGTTTTTGGATCCGGCTCACCTTTTACAGTGACAAAAAGGTTGTAATTATGCCCATGCCAGTTTGGGTTGGAGCATTTTCCGAAAACTTCGAAATTCTCTGCATCCGTAGATTCAGGAAGGAACAGACGGTGAGCGGCGCTAAAATGTTCCCGGCGCGTAATGTATACCATTTCGTTCAAATTATCAGACAAAGGTATTGTTTTTTTTATTGAACCTTGCTATCAGGAGTGGGTGGTTGGGTGTATTTAATGATGTTCACTGATTCAAAAATAGTATAACACAGGTAAAGAACAAAAAAGCCAAGCATAAAGGGAATTGCATCGCTACGGTTTAAAAAGGCATAGGCGATCATTACGCCAGCATAGATAAAAAGTTTGAAGATAATGGTTAACAGGAAGGTGTTGATAAACTTGATAAATCGTTTGCTGATTGATTGAATCAGATAATAAAAGGATAGAAGTGATGTTGCAATGAAAAAGATAAAAAGGAAAGGAAGTGCAGGCGAAAAGTAGGATTTCGGTAATATAAAAAAGGCAACAAGTGCAATTGCTCCCAGGATGGCGGAAAAGATTAAAAGTTGCCTGAGATATTTAATATATGCTGATTTCATCGGACATAGGTGTAAAATATAAAAACGGATTCCTGGCTATTTGCGCAACAAGTCTTTTGTTACAAAGTAAATGGCAAGGGTAACTGAAACAATAGAAAGGATTACCGTAAGGATCGGTTTGGTATGCCACCATTGGTCGAGTTTAAACCCTGCAAAAACGCCTAAAAGAATAATTGCCAGCATTTGAATGGCCATGCTTGAATAACGGGCATAGTCGTTAAGATTTTTCCTGGGGTCGGCTGTCATTGGGGATCGGTGGAAACTTAATTTCTTTTGAACCAGGTTGCTCCATACTACAGGTTCCCGAGAATTTTGCCCCGGGTTCGATGGCCAGTTTCCCGGTGGTAATATCTCCGCTGAAACGAGCTGTTTCCTTTAAGGTAAGAAGCTCGGAAACCTTTACTGTGGCAGTAACTTCACCTGAAAAATCGGCGTTCTGACATTGGATTTCGCCGTCAATTTTGCCGGTTGGTCCAACAACTATTTTACCTTTACACTGGATCGTGCCGTTCAGGGTGCCGTCGATGCGAAAGTCGCCATTGACTTGAATTTCACCTTTTACAACGGCACCGGGTCCCAGTATATTAATGGTAGGCATTTCAGGTTCTCTGTTTTTCGACATAAATGCTGATTTAAACATGGATAGTTAATTAGGAACCGGGTAATTCTTTTCAAAGAAACGAATATACTGCTGAATATCTTTGTTCTTATAGAGCACAGGGTAATTTTCGACCGAGATAACAAAATTAAAATATTCGCCAGCATTTTCAAGTTTGGTGAAAATGTATTTGCTGCTGAGAATACCTACAAAATAATTCATGGCTGTTTCACTGTTGTCAAAATTGTTAACCGTTATCATTTGTCGGCCGTTATCTAGGAGCAAACTATTGACCATCAGGTTTTCAAGATCATGGAATTTTGAATTGTAGTCTGAGATTTTTATTTTCAAGGCATCAACATCTACCAACTCCTCCTTTACAATCATAACATAGAAATGTACAGCATTTGGATCGAATTTATACAATTTCGCAGTATTATCAACAATGGTAATTGAATCTGTTGCAATTGGTTGTCCTTTTGAATCTTTCTGGGTACCAAGGAAAGCAAGTACATTTTCGGCCATTGGTTTAACTTTGCTGTAAGGATAATCTTTGATAACCTTGTTCATCGCCATCACCAACGAATCAACGACTTCAATCTTACCCAAAGCCAGAGCACGCATGTAGTCGAATTTTGGCATAAGCAACGAATCAGTTTTATACCTGACCCGGGCAATATCGGCATTGTTGATGACCATGTAGTACTGCTGATTTGAAAATGCCTTGTAAGTGTCGTTATAAAGTTTGGATGCCTCAGATTGCCTTGCGTTTATCTCTTTGTAATAATTTGGATTGACGAGGAGTTTTGCATAATCGCTTTCCGGATAGAGTGTCAGGATCTGATTTTTATACTCATCGCTTTTTGGTTGATTTTGAAGGTGTTGATATAACTGGCATAATTCATAGGCAGTTTGCACCTTGTATTTGTTGGCAGGAAAACGGCTAAGCAAAGTCTCAAAAGTTTCAGTACCATTACCATAATCGCCAAGTCCTTCGACATAGATAAATCCTGCCTGGTAGAATGCCTCAACAAGCATTTCGTTGGAAGCCTGAATCATTTCTTTGGTAAAAGGTATATCCGGCAGGTAATAAGCCCGCTCCTTTGGATTTTTTGACTTTGCAGCTAATTTTTTTGCATTTTTAGCAGTATCGCCGGGAGCAGCAGGGATCGAATCTTTTTGTTCAGGCTCACTGGCGAAATTTACCACAGATTTATCAGTAAGAAACCAATTGTCCTCCAACTTGCGCCGACCCCATTTTCGAGAAAATGTGGAGAATCCATTTGACATGGTGGTGGGGTTGTAAAAATACCAGCGTCCTTCTTTTGACCCTACCATTTGCTGTTCCTGGCCACCGCTCTGATTGATTAAATTCTGAGCTTCAGCCCGCTGTTGTTCTTCGATCTGTTTTTTTATTTCATCAGCAACCAGTTTGGCGATGATCTGGTCAATGATCTTATTTCTTTGATCCTCAGGCATGGCGGCAAGTTTCTGCAAACTGTCCTGTCTTTGAATCACCTGAAGATTTTTTACCAGGTCGGTAAGTGTTGAGGTCCGCTTGGCAAGTTCCTTGTATCCTGGATAATCTTTTGGAAGGAATTGCATCGTACTGTCATAATATGCCTGAGAAACAGTGTAGTTGCGGGTTTCAAAGAAAATATCAGCCAATTCAAGTGAAGAAATTGCTTTTTGATAATTGTTTGTTTTACTGGTACTGACAGATTTTTTATAATATTCTATCGCAGTGGCAGAGTCAGCATCCTTGATGGCAATGTGTGCAAGGGCGTAGTAAATTTGATCCTGAAAGTCTTTGTTTTTATCATCTTTCAGCATTTTTGTAAGTTTCTTGACAATGAATTCCCGGTTGCCGCTTTTAGTATCATAACATTGTGCCAGATTGATTTTGGCATTGAATTCCATCTCATACGACTTGGCATGTTTGATTACGTAAGCATACATCTGCGATGCTTCATTCAATTCGCCGTTCAACTGATGAATCTGGCCAAGAATAAATTCACTGCGGGTTTTCATCAAAGCTGATGGGTTAAGCTCCAAAACGCGGTTGAGGTATGGTACGGCAGCATCATAGTTTTTCTGCATGATGAAAAACTGGGCATAAACCAAGTTTAACTCGGTTTCATATTTTGCCGGAGCATCGCCCTTATTAATTTTACTCTGCAACATGTCGAGCATCGGCTCAGCCCGGTTGAAATCGCCAATTTGAATGTTTGCCTTTGCCTGCCATAACATTGCATCGTATTTTATCTCGTTTTCATTGTAGGTTTTGATCACGAATTCAAAGGTACGCCTGGCCATCGGATAATCCTGTTTGTAAAAATAACATTTGCCAATGAGCAGATAGCAATCGTCAATCCAGCGATTATATTCTTTACGGCTAAAAGTCATCGAGTGTTTGTTGATGGCCTTGGATGCTTTTTTTATGGCAATATCAGCATATTGGGAGATCTTGGAGGCGCTGGCTTTGTCGCCATATTGAAAAACAGGAAGGACCAATGCATAGTTGTCTTTCAGACCTGCCTGATGTTCTTTGAGTCCCTGACGCATGTTGTCCATCCCATTCCAATAAACATTGTAATGGGCGGTGAGGTTGTGGTAAGTCCTGCGAACAAATGTGTTTTTTTTGGTGGAACAGGCACTAAACATGGTAAGTCCTGATAAAATCAGAATCCATGCGGCGAGGGTATATTGCTTCGTCGATCTCAAAACGCCAGATACATTTAAATAGTACAAACTTTAATTCTACAAAAATATTTTAAATTTTCGAATAATCCTGAAAGTTATAATTGAAAATTCCTCCCGGTTTGCCGTCATCCGGGCAGAACGGTTGTGCGAGTGCATAATTTTCCGATCTTTGCAGCGTTTTCAGGATCAGTTTGTGATACATGGCTTTGGAGAGAAAAGATAAGAAGAAAGGAAGGTGGACTGAAAGATGGCGTAATAAATACCGCCTTGTTTTCATGACTGATGACACCCTGGAGGAACGTTTTACCTTCAGACTCTCCAGGATGAATGTATTTATTGCCCTTGGGACCCTTGCCATTGTCCTGATTTTTCTGACCAGTTTTCTGATCGCTTTCACACCATTACGGGAGTATATACCGGGGTACACCAATGTTGGCCTTACCAAAAGGTTATACAAACTTCAGCTGAAAACGGATTCAATTGAACGTGATCTGGTGGCAAAAGAGCAGTTTATACGAAATATCCGGGATGTCATTAACGGGAAGGATCTAACCGATGACAAACCTGTGGTAAGTGATACGCTGAAACGGTATGGAAATATTAAAATAAAACGGTCGGTCGAAGATTCGTTGTTACGTTTGGAGGTTGAAAACCAAAATAAATATAATTTATATAAGGTTGAAACGATCGAAAGCGCCAGTATGAAAAAATCTTCAATTGGGGGCGTCCTTTTCTTTTCTCCTTTGAAAGGAATCATCACAAACGGTTTCAATCCGGCACAAAAACATTATGGTGTTGACATTGTTGCCAAACAGAATGAAGCAGTGAAAGCAGTACTCGATGGAACGGTCATTATAAGCAATTGGACCCTGGAGACCGGTTATGTGATCGCAATTCAGCATGCACGAAATATTGTTTCGTTGTACAAACATAATTCCGCCATCCTTAAAAAGGTTGGTGATTATGTGAGAGCAGGAGAACCCATCGCAATTGTTGGTGAAACGGGAGAACTTGTAACCGGCCCGCATCTCCATTTTGAGTTGTGGAGCGATGGTAATCCGGTAGATCCGAAAGAATATATTACTTTTTAAGTTATAACGCCCTCCATTTGAAAAAAAACCTTGCCATATTAGGATCAACCGGTAGCATTGGCACCCAAGCGCTGGATGTGGTACGCAGCCATCCTGATTTGTTCGGAATAGAAGCGCTCACAGCTCAGGATAATTGCGACCTGCTGATCAGCCAGGCAAAGGAATTCAGACCAAATGCCGTTGTTATCGGAAATGAGAATTGCTATTCAAAGGTTTCAGAATCACTTAAAGATTACCCGATTAAGGTTTTTACCGGACAAGATTCTATCGCTCAGATTGTTGAAATGGAGGAGATTGATCTGGTACTGACTGCATTGGTTGGCTATGCAGGGCTTAAACCTACGCTGAATGCGATCAAGGCGGGAAAGCATATTGCACTTGCCAATAAGGAAACACTGGTAATCGCCGGCGATCTTGTGATGGCCGAAGCCCGCCGGAAAAATGTGCTGATTCTACCTGTTGATTCAGAACATTCAGCCGTTTTTCAATGCCTTGCCGGGGAGCATCCCGGGAGTGTGGAAAAAATATATCTCACTGCTTCCGGTGGTCCTTTTCTGGGAAAATCGAGGGAACAGCTTCTTGGCATCACCAAAGAGGCTGCATTGCAGCATCCCAACTGGAAGATGGGCCATAAAATTACCGTAGATTCTGCTTCCATGATGAACAAAGGGTTGGAAGTTATTGAAGCCCGGTGGCTGTTTAACTTGCAGCCGGAGCAAATCGACGTGATTATTCACCCGCAGTCGGTGATCCATTTTATGGGGCATGGCGGCAAGGCCGGCGAGCAGGCCATTTTACTGTTCGAGAACGAAGCGGGCGGACCGCAAGCCATACACGCCAAAGATTTGATGCTGTCGGTCAAAAAGAAGGCCTTCCTGGCGACGCTCAATGCCTGCGTCAGCGCCAAACCGGGCGCGACCGAATTCGGCAACCTGGCGCGCCTGCTGGTGGAAAGGGGCCTGCCCTACGCGCTGGGCATGCGCTTCTCGATCCCCGACGACGCCGCGCTGCGCTTCAGCCGCGCCCTGTACGAAAACCTGGCCCTCGGCGTGGACGTGGAAGAAGCCGTCTTCCAGGCGCGCCGCAGCCTGCTGCGCGACGAGCGGCGCGTCCTCATCCGCAACTACGAGGGCATAACCTTCGATTATCCCGAGCCAGAACAGAGAACAGATGCCTGCCAAATAGTCCGTTAGCCCTGAATAATGAACCATCGCACCCCACTCTTGATCGATTCCCACGGCTGATGAATTCCCAACCCGACATGACCCACCTTGATGCTTTGACGTTCGACAATCGTTTTGTGCGAGAGTTGCCGGCCGACCTAAAGTGGACCCCATTCTTTGGACCACGAAACGCAGAAAATAAGTTAGTATT
>JBAXFM010000263.1:0-7144 GCA_037139855.1 Bacteroidota bacterium | reverse complement strand
AAATCTGGCTCCTACGGAGCCATTAAGTTTGGCTAGATTCTGAGTTGGCTCCTACGGAGCCGGGTAGGACTAATGATAAATATGTCTGGAATATCGGAATAGAGTTGCAATAATAAATTCGTCTGGTATAGTTGCACCCAATCAATCAAGATTAATAGCTGTGAATTGATTGACAAAAATATTGATTGCTGTTATTGATCAGACGCAATTGCATCAGTAAATTTTTATTGATTCTATTTTGGTCAATAAGAACTTTTGAGACAGCCTCTTGACATCAGCGGCAGGTTAAATGATTTTACTGTATGATTGCGACCAATCAATTCCGGAAATGGATAATTTTGCACTTTCTAAATTTACTGCATGGTTTTCTGTAAAAATTTGCTCATCCTTTTCCTGCTGATTGTTCTGCCCGGATTCCTGTGCGCACAGCAAATCGTTTCCAACACCTTTCAAAAGGTTGATTACCGGATTCCTTACCGGAAGACAGATGGGACAATGTATAACCCCGGAAATCAATTGCTGCGGGAGATGGCAAAGGATGTTTTAAAGGAACCCTGGCTGGTTAAGATCCATATTTCCGGAGAGTTGAGTATGTCGGTTGTAAAGGAGGCAGATCAATATCAGCTGTTAATTTCCCTGAAACATGCAGCGATTAACGGCGATACAGTTTACCGCCATTTTCCGGTGGCCGATGTATTGTTTCCTTCTCACATCAGCATGAAACTCAAATGGGCCAATCGTGCAGATACCTCAGGATACACGGAAGGCACGCTCACCGGAAAACCCTTGCCCATGGGCGACAGCGTAATACGTGTGCTGAATATTGCTCCCTTCGACCCATCGGTCGATACCCTCATGGTCAGAGAGGTTGAGCTTTATTACGACTCGCTGGCGCTTCAATCCTTTATGGAGCGACTGGCGCTCATCCATGATTATTATGCATCGGTGTCATTGCTCGACTCTTTGCAATACTTTACAGCCGATTTGCATCTTGAAAATGCAAAGTTGCTGCCGGTCAATTATTTAAAGGTGGAGGAAATGAGCAGTGTCATTGAACGGATTGATGCGCGCGATTTTCCCGGAAGGTTGCTTCGAAATGGTTACGACCCTTCCGGCCTGATGGAAAAATACAGCCGCATGTTTAAACATTCCCGCAGCCTTGTGTACAATTTTATGGATGAAATGCACAAAAGCGGCATTATTCCCTGGGATGGAGATGTTGACCGGCTTTCAGCGTACTTTACCTCCCGGGTGTTCTCGTATGTGAGGCGTTCTTTTTTGATGGACAATCAGCAGGGACAAATTTACAATGATTGCCTTGACCACTTTTATGATCATGGAACTTTCCCTCCTGATGAAAACGTTACTGCGATGATAATCAGAAAGATGTTCCCTGATGCCGGGCAGGATACCATGACCGGTTACATCTCAAAAAAGATATATGCTTCATTCTGTAATTCAGCCCGGCAACTCATGGATCAGCATCAATATGCCGAAGCTTTTTCCATGATGAAAAACGGAGGTGTTTTTATTTCCGGAAACCCATTTCTGAAAGGTTTTGGGGCCGATCGCGTGCTGCAATCCAAGACAGCCGAAGGCATTTTAAATTCATACATCGGCATTGCTTCAACCTGCATCCTCAGTCATAAATTCAGTATGGCCGATACCTACCTTGCAAAGGCTGATCAGTATTCGGTGGAATATGCAGCATACATCAGATCCGATTCGGCTTACAGGGCGGTTTTCAGCGAACTCTTTTTTTTGCGAAACACCGATTGCGATCAATTGCTCGATCAAAAGAAGTATGCAGCAGCGCTTGATTGTTATCAGCAATTTGAAAGTACCTATTCAGCGCGTGACCTGGCGATGGTAAGTACACACCTTGATGAGAAAAAATCAATCGCCAGGGCAGGACTGGGGAATTTATCGGCCATGCTTTCTGAAGATGCTTTGAAACGCAAGGATTCCGACACCGCGCTGTTTTATTACGAAAAGGCCACCGCGCTCAGGCAGGATGCAAGGAAAAATCATTCGGTTGACGTAAGGCTGGATTCCCTGGCGCCAGTCATGGCAGGCATCAAATACGAGCAGATCGTGCGCGACGGGGCCATTGCGCTCGAAAAGCGACAATATACGCTGGCTGTTAACAGGTTCAGTGAGGCAAAAACGCTGGCCGACAGTAACCATATCAATCGTGACCGGGAATTTGATTCGCTGTATCGTCAGGCCATGAAAAATTACCTGATTGTGCAGTTGAGTGTTTCACAGAAGAAGGTCTGGGCCAACCAGTTTGATTCGGCGCAGCTGGCGCTTCAGCGCACCCAGGAGGTGGGATTTGACTATGGTTTGTTAACCGACCCGGATATGGTAAGCGCCATGGATAAATACAAGGTGAAGATCAGGGAGCAGCAATGCCGGAACCTTCAGGATTCAGTTGATCTCCGGTTGATCAGGGCCGACCGGAGTGCAGCCCTGAAAAATTATATGAACGTTACCCGGTATTACCAGGACGCATTGAACCTGTCGATGTCAGATTCCTCTTGTAAGTTTAATCAGATCCCTTTGAAAGACAGCCTGGCGAAGTACCAGGATCCTTCGGATTTTCAGCGCAATGAACAAAAGGTGAATGCCTTGATTGCGGTGGGCGATTATTCCGGCGCCATTCATTTACTGATTGAAAACTGGGCGTTGTTCCTGACTGGGAACCTTTCGCGTTTCGGGTTGAAGCAAACCGATCTTTACGGGTTCACTTCAGGGAAGAATAATCCATATCTCACAGAAAGTATAGCCACATTTTTTTATCAGAACGGGAATTACCGGGAAGCTTTCAGGTTTCTTACTCTCCTCAGGAGCCAGGATTTTGAGGCCAGGCAGGTGGAAACTCTGCAGGAAAACCTGGCAAAGGAACTTGCCAAAGCCGATCAGATGGCTCACCCGGATGAACCCACCTCCGAAGGTTTGCTCAGGTACCCTGCTGCTGACGATTGGTTCAGTGTTTTCAGGGATACATATTCGGGTGCCAGGGGGAATAAGAAATAGTTTTAAACACTGACAGGTCTTACAGACACTGTCAGGTTTAGCGGATGGTCAGACCTGACAGTGTCTCCAAGACCTGTCAGTGTCTGAATCAGAACTGCACCCAGGGCAGTAGTGATCACGCTCATGAAAAGACTGATTACTGAGCTATTCGGGAAAGTGCTTTTGCATGACCTCATTGATTTTTGCAACTGTTAATGGCTTGTAAAGAAAGCAGTCACTCCCAAAAGTCTTTTCTGTTCTTTCGGCATCATCAGAATTTAATGAATCTGTGAGCATGATAATGACTGCTTTGCCTTTTTGAATATCTTCCAGCTTATGATATTCTTCAAAAAACTTCCAACCATTCATTAAAGGCATATTGATGTCGACGAAAATTAACGAAGGCTGGGGAAATAAACGGTCTTTTTTTCCCATTTCCCATTTGCTTGTAAGAAAACCGATGGCTTCCTGGCCATTCAATGCAATTCCAATGAAATCTGTTATACCGGCTTGTTCGATAACCCGTTTGTGAATGATATTGTCGGGTTCATTGTCATCCACAAGCAAAACACAATTTGTTCTTTTTTTCATAATTGTTTATTATTTCTTTTTCAGCTACTCTTCGGACCAACATCCGGGCAATAATCAGAAACCGCTGAAAATTTACTTGTTGAAGTATTTTTTTATTAATTG
Organism: Bacteroidota bacterium; assembly: GCA_037139855.1. GTDB lineage: Bacteria > Bacteroidota > Bacteroidia > Bacteroidales > FEN-979 > CAIVAT01. The sequence continues at coordinate 3,433 of JBAXFM010000263.1, read as the reverse complement.
AACTAATTCCCCTCTGTTTATCGGTTTCGAAATATAATCATTGCATCCGGATTCAATGGCTTTCTCCCGGTCGCCTGATAGTCCATAGGCTGTTTGTGCAATGATGATTACTCCTTTGTTAAACTGACGTATCTGGCGTGTGGCTTCATATCCGTTAATTCCTGGCATACTGATGTCCATCAGGATCAAATCTAAGTCGGAAATATTACGACAAATCGCAACGGCTTGATTTCCTGTGTTAACATGTAAAACTTCATGGCGGTCTTTTTTGAGTATTGTCGATATGAGCATATCCGAGGTTTCGTCATCTTCGGCAATTAATATTTTAAGGTTTCTCATTTGAACTGATTCATCTTCTTGAGAAACAACATTTGCAATATTTGGTTGTGCCTGATTTTTAGTATTATAAGGAATGGTGAAATAAAATGTTGAACCTTTTCCGGGTTCACTGTCCACCCAGATTTTGCCACCAAGCAATTCCACATACGCTTTGGTAATTGATAGTCCCAGCCCTGCGCCTTGTAAAGTATGACTATCGTTAACGTCAGCCTGAATAAAGCGTTCAAATATGGCATCCTGCCTGTCCTTGGCAATTCCAATGCCTGTGTCTTTCACGAAAAACTGCAAAAATGAATGATTTGGCAGAGACGTTGCATGCAACGTCTCTACGAGGGTATACCCAAATTCAATTGAACCTTCGTTGGAATATTTAATGGCATTTTTGACGAGGTTGGTCAAAATGGCATAGATTTTTTCACGGTCTGTTTCAATGAGAGCATCCTTTGCCGCTAAAGAATTTTTAAAGAAAAGCTGCATTCCTTTATCTTCAACTTCTGGTTTGAAGAAGGTATAAATGTATTCTATTTGCTCATTTACATTCGACGCCTTGATATCAACTTCCATCAGTCCCGCTTCAATTTTCGAAATATCAATAATATCGTTGATGATATTGAGCATCCGGGCGCCACTTTTCTCGATGATGTGGATGTACTTTTGCTGTTCCTCCCCATTCAGGTTCGGTTCTTTCAATAAACCGGCAAAACCCAGAATTCCATTCATAGGCGTTCTGATTTCGTGGCTCATATTGGCAAGAAAGGCGGATTTTAAATGGTCGTTTTCTTCGGCGTGTTCTTTGGCGATGATGATATCTTGCTCGTACTGCTTGCGTTCGCTAATATCCATAAAGGCTTCGAGCATTGCTTTTTGACCATTAAAAATCATACCTGTATGGTAAATTTCGAAGGTCTTTCCCCCGAGCACTCCCCGGGCTTCATACTTTTTCGTCTCGCCAATTGTTATTCCGGAACGTAGCGGGCAGTCGGAACATTGTTTTTTATCATCCCGGTAGAGATCCCAGCATTTTTTACCCAGTGTCTCCTCCCCAAAATACTGTTTAAAATTGTTACTTATAAAAAGGACATTTCCCTTTTCATCCACGATATCCAGACCGAATGGAATAGTTTGCAATAGCGATTTATTTAATTCGTTGCTCTCGCGAAGCTCAATCTCGACCAGTTTACGGGTTGTGATATTCTGCGCTACCCCTGATAAAAACAAAGGGTTGCCACTGTCGTCAAGTATAGTTTCACCTGCCTGGGCACAAATATACCGGATGGAATTGTCTGGCAATATTATACGATACTCTATTGGTTTATTTGTTGAAAATTCAGAAGCATTCTCAGGTAAAACAATATGTAAATCATCGGGATGGATGACTTTTGAAATAGCATCTCCGAGTGACCCTGAATAAGAATTTTTATCGAGCCCAAAAATATTAAACATTTCATCGGACCAGACAACTTCGCTGGTTTTTACCGACCATTTCCAACTTCCCAATTGAGCAATGGACTGGACTTTTTTCAGATCAGATTCAGAAATGCGGTATTTTAACAGGCTATTTTCGGCTTCTTCTTTGGCTTTCCGCAAGTCCATCTGTGCCTGTTTTAGCCTGGTAATTTCAACCATGGTTATCAGACAATGTTCTCCCTTGTCCTCCAATACCCCGGTAAGAAAAACATGAACCGGCAAACTGCCAGCGCGATCCATAGTTACCTCACATGATTCCTTTGCTTTGCTTATAAATGCCTTTTCCAGAAAGAGGTTGAAAACTGGTTTTGTTTCGTCGGAAACAAAATAACCGAACAGGCTGTTTTTCAGATGCTGCCGGTCTTTGCCTAACATCCCGGCCCCACTGAGGTTTAATTCGATGATTTCACTTTTTTGGGAAAGTGTAAAATACCCTGACGGCGCAAAGTCGTACAATCTGATATAATTGTCATTCGCAACTTCTGCCTCTGCCCATGCAAGGCGGAGTTCTTCATTCTGCAATTCCAGCTCTACCTGGTGAACCTCCATCTCATGCATGAGTTTCAGCAGGTTGGTTTCAGAAATGGGGGAGACTGATTCTGATGGATTCTTTTTCAGCCGCTCTTCAGCTTTCAGACGCAACTTTTCAGCATCGGTTGTATTTCGGGGAGTCTTCATGGTGCGTTTTCAGGATGAATAAGGTTGTGTGATATCTCAGTTCCCGACCCCGGCATCCTCAACCTGCCTTGAGATGTCGGTCACAAAAGCAATCACAGCTTTGCCATCGGGAAGCAGGATCTCTGAAGCCACCACCGCCATGGGAAATTGTGTGCCATCGGAGCGTAATCCGATCGTTGTAAATTCGGTTGGTTTTTGACCTTCCGGGTATGAAAGGCCGGCACGTTCACGCATATCCGCGATGCATTGGGGAGGATAGTACGATTCTAAAAAGCGGCCAACCGCTTCACCGGCGTTTTTCAAACCAAACATCTCTACGAACTTGTGATTGGCATACAATCCGATCCTGTTGCGCGAAACATTGATGGCCATCGGCGCATTTTCAAACAGGGTTCTGAACCGGGTTTCACTCGCCTGCAGCGCCTCTTCGGCACGCTTGCCGATGGTAATATCGGCAAAGGTGATCACCAGTCCGTCGATGCGGTCGTCTAACGTGCGGTAAGGCATGATGCGGATGTTAAACCATCTTCCATCACTTGAGGAAATAGCTGTTTCAATCGTTGACAGGGTTCTGATTACCTGTCGTGAATGATTCTCGATTTCAGGATATTTCAAGTTGGAAACCTGATCGGTAAAAGGCCTGCCGATATCAGAGTTGCGCAGTTTGATGATGTTGGTCACCGCTTCGGTAAACCTGCGGATATTCAACTCCTTGTCAAGAAAAAGGGTGGCAACCTCGGTAGAGTTGAGCAGGTTTTTCATGTCGTTGTTGGCTTGTACAAAATCGCTTACCTTACTTTGCAGTTCAATATTTACCGTTTGCAGCTCTTCGTTCAGGCTTTGCATCTCCTCTTTGGATGTGGTAAGTTCCTCGTTGGTTGATTGAAGCTCTTCATTGGTTGATTGCAGCTCTTCGTTGGTCGATTTCAGCTCTTCCTGCGAGGTTTGC
>JBAXFM010000262.1:0-7145 GCA_037139855.1 Bacteroidota bacterium | reverse complement strand
TTAAAGCCAAAGGCTGATTCGGAATCTCAAGATTGCCGGATGATTTAAATCGCAAAAGCGACACCGCCCCACACAAGGGGCGGTTTTTTTTATGCTTTCATGAGGAATCCGCCACGATCGCCGCCCTCCGGTCCAAGTTCGATGACATAGTCGGCATGTGCAATCATCATGGGATCGTGTTCGATCATGAGCAGGGTGTTTCCCTGGTCGGCTAACTGATGAAAAAGAGCCAGCAGGTATTGAATATCAAGAAAATGAAGCCCGGTTGATGGTTCTTCAAACAGATAAAGTGTTGACCCCGTTCCGGGCTTCATCAGTTCAGCAGCCAATGCAAGACGCTGCGACTCTCCTCCCGAAAGGCTGTTAAGCGATTGGCCAAGTTTAAGGTAACCCATTCCGACTCTTTCAAGAATCTGCAATTGTTCTGACAGGTTTTTCTGATCAGCAAAAAAGTGACAGGCTTCGGTAACGGTCTTTTCAAGAATTGTCGAAATATCATGTCCATGATAAAGACAGGCCAGTATCTCCTTTCGATATCGTTTCCCCATACAGTCTTCACATTCCATCGTTACATCTGAAAGAAAATCCATGGAAATACGGATTTGCCCTGTTCCTTCGCACACAGGGCACCTGCCCTCTTTCCCAAGATATGAAAAAGCGTTCTTACCAAACCCGGCGCTTTTTGATTCCGGAACGGATGCGTACAAATCGCGAATACGGTCAAAAATACCGGTAAAAGTAGCGGGTGTGGCAAGATAGGAATTGAACCCGGTGCGCTGGTGAACACTCACGATTCGCTGAAAATGCTCAAACCCGTCAATGGATGAACATCCCGTTGGTTTTTTATTTTCCCGGGAAGCAAGAATCACTTCAAAAACCAATGTTGATTTGCCACTGCCCGAAACCCCGGTGATGGCGATGATGCCTGCTGAAGGTATTTCCAGATCAAACCCCTTCAGATTATTGGCAAAAGCATTTGCGATGATTAAGCCTCGTTTTAATTTGCGATGACAACTGAACTGAGAGCCGTTGTAAGCGTTTAAATGAGGATCAAATCCGGTGGATCCTTTCACAAGAAAAGGTCCGGTAACCGACGCCTTGTTATTTATCAGATCATATGGCGTTCCTTCTGCCACCACCAATCCCCCGTTTTTTCCGGCCACCGGACCCATATCAATTATATGATCAGCCGCAAGGATAACCTCCCGGTCATGTTCAACGATGATGACTGTGTTTCCGGCTTCCTGCAGGGAACGAATCAGCTTCATCAATTTTACGGTATCCCTGGGATGAAGCCCGATGGTAGGTTCATCAAGAATGTAGGTCAGGTTGGTGAGTTCTGAGCCAAGTTGCCCGGCCAGCCTGATGCGCTGAGCCTCTCCACCCGATAAGGTCGATGAAATACGGTTGATGGTAAGATAGGATAAGCCAAGCCCGGATAAGAATTCAAGTTTTCGGAGAATCTCATTTACCAGCGGGGTGGCAATTTCAACTTCTCTGGAACCATGTAGGTGCAACACCAGCGAACTGAAAAAATCATGTGATTGCAATACCGAAAGGGCGGAAAGTTCTGCGATCGTCTTTCCTTGTATATAAAAATCCAATGCTTCCTGTTTCAGTCGGGAACCCAGGCACACCTGGCATAATGCTGTTTTCATAAGCCCCATCATGCTTTCACCACGATGGTCGGCATGTTTGCGATGATATTCTTCGTTGATCAGGTTCAACAACCCTCTCCATGGCCCGGTAAAATGATGCTCCCCGGTACGGTTTTCCCGCACGAATTGCCAGTTGACCTGGTATTGCACCTCTCCGGTGCCCTCCAGCGCCAGCCTTTGTGCTTCGAACGAAATCTCATCCCAGGGCATGGTGAAATCAAATCCATACTTTTCTGCAACCGCCTTCAGGGTTGCCACATATTGGCCATAGGGATCCCCGTAGAATTTTCCGGTTTTAGTGCCATCCAATGCACCGGCCAGCAATGGTTTCTTTGGATCGGTAACCAGTTTTTCCGGATCACATACTGTCTGGTATCCCAATCCATCACAGGCGGGGCAGGCTCCATGCTGGTGGTTGAAAGAGAAAAGACTGGAAGATGGATGATCAATGACGAGTGACGAATGACGATTGACGAATTCGGGTTGTTGTAAGCCGATACGGGAAAAGAGCAGACGATAATGGTCGTAGATCCCGGTGATGGTTCCGACGGTAGACCGGGGATTTTTGCCAAGGCGGTTCTGGTCGACGGCAAACGTAGGGGTAAGTCCGGAAATATCCTCAAAATCCGGTTTTTCCTTTACTCCGAGACGGGCTCTTATATATGGTGAAAAACACTCCAGAAACCGGTTCTGCCCCTCGGCAAAAATCGTATCAAATGCCAGCGACGACTTACCGCTGCCCGAAACTCCAGTGATGACGGTTATCTGGTTGTGTGGAATCTGAACCGAAACATTTTTGAGATTATGGGTTGAAACGCCGGCGAGGATGATCGATTTACGATTGACGATTTGGGATTTACGATTTTCGGGCGAAGAAAGCTCAGAAAATAATTTACACATTCCATTCCCGGCAAAGCGGAAATTTTTCGTCAATCGTAAATCATAAATCGTAAATAAATATTCTTTCAGTGCCTTTGCCGTGCGCGAAAATTCACAGTTTTCCATCTCCTCCGGAGTACCTGAGAAAAGCATATTTCCTCCCTCAAGTCCACTGCCCGGCCCCAGGTCAACCAGGTGGTCGGCGGCAGCAATGATTCCGAGGTGGTGCTCGATGAGAATAACAGTATGTCCCTGGCCAATAAGTTGGTCAATCGCTTTCAGCAATACCCCTGTGTCGGCCTGATGAAGTCCGGTGGTGGGTTCATCCATGACATAGAGGGAATGTTCCGAAGCCGGCTTTGCCAGTTCAGTTGCCAGTTTGATTCGCTGAGCCTCCCCTCCGCTCAGCGTGGATGATCGCTGCCCAAGTGTAAGGTAGCCTAACCCAAGGCTGTCGAGTGTTTCAATATATCTCAGTATCCTGGGTTCATCAGAAAAAAAGATAACCGCCGCAGAAATCGTCATCTCCAGTATTTCAGATATATTCTTACCCCGGAAGGTTATTTCCAGCGTTTTTTCGTCAAACCGACGGCCTTCGCAAGTCTCGCACAAAACCTCCACATTCCCCATGAAATGCATTCCGATTTGCTGATAACCTGCTCCTTCACATGATTCGCAGCGTCCGCCCTGGGTATTGAAGGAAAACCGGCTTTTTTCATACCCGCGGTGAACCGACTCCGGCTGTTTCGCAAATAAATCGCGGATATGATCAAACAACCCTGTATAGGTAGCCGGGTTGCTCCGGGGGGTTCGTCCGATTGGCGACTGGTCGATCGAAATCAGTTTTCCCAATGGTTCCCACCCTTTTATTTCCCTGAATTTTCCAACGTTTTCATTCGCTTTATTCAATTTGTTTTTTAAAAACGCACCGAGGATATAATTTGTAAGGGTCGATTTTCCTGCCCCGGAAACGCCCGTTACCACATTCAATGCATTTAATTTGAATGTAACATCGATGTTTTTGAGATTATGAGCCTCCGCTCCGGTAACGGTGAGGGTTCCGGATCCGGGCCTGCGATGGGCAGGAATAGCAATCTGTTCAAACCCACAGAGAAATGAAAGCGTCCGGCTCTTGCGGATTTCTGCTTCGGGTAATTCCGATGCCTCTTTAGGCGTTCCGCTGAACAATACTTCGCCCCCGTGGATACCAGGGCCCGGGCCAATGTCGATCAGCCAGTCAGCATGATGAACGAATTCCAAATCGTGTTCTACAACGATCACCGTGTTCCCATTGTCGCGGATTTCTTTCAGGATGTCAATTAAATGGCCCACCTCGTGCGGATGAAGCCCGATGGAAGGTTCGTCAAATATGCAGATCATACCGCATAATCCAATGCCGGCCTGTGTTGCCAGACGCAATCGTTGGGATTCACCACCTGAAAGGGTGGTTGATTCCCGATTCACAGAAAGATAAGACAGCCCGAGTCTTTTCAGCAGTTCAACCTGCTTTGAGACCTGGGCAACAATTGGCCCTGCGATGAGAAGTTCCGTTTTTGCAAAGCTGAAAGCCTGGATGACTCTTTGCAGCTCATCCAACTGAAGTGCAGCCAGTTCTGCAATGTTGAACCCCTGTACTTTAACGGAAAGTGCCTTGTCGTTTAACCTCCGGCCATCACAAGTCTTACACTTACCGGTCCTGACAAACCGCAGAATATTCTTATTCCGGTCGCGCTGAAGGATGGTCTCCATCACCGGAAGAATACCCTTGTAATAGCCTAATTCGCGTGGCTTTGCCGTTATTCCGCTCCATTTCATACGCGATTCGAGCGGGTGTTTGCCAAATGGGATCTCGATCTTGTCGCTGCCGTAAAGAACAATGTGTTTTTGTTCCGGAGTCAGATCTTTCCAGGGAATGTCAATGTGAAATCCCTCCGAACGGCATACCTGATCGAGCACATCCAGGGTCACCTGCGAATAAATGATGTAGCCATTTGGCGCGGTGATTACCAATGCCCCTTCGCGAAGGGTCCTGTTTTCATCGGCAATCAGCAGGTCCGGATCAAGAAAGTCCTCAACGCCCAATCCTTTGCAGGCAGGACAAGCTCCTTCGGGGGAATTGAATGAAAATAAGCTGCGGTTGACGGGGAACTTCGTTCCGGTTTCAGGTTGAATTCCGAGGCGTGCAAACAACAGTCTGAGTGAATCGTAAATCCCGGTGATGGTTCCAACGGTCGACCGGGGATTGGACACGACCGATTTCTGATCGATGGCAATGGCAGGCGACAACCCTTCCACTTTTTCGATGTCCGGCTTTTTCAATTTACCCATAAACTGGCGGGCGAAAGAGGAAAATGATCCAAGATAACGGCTTTCGGCTTCCCGGTAAAGTACATCGAAAATCAGCGAGGATTTTCCTGATCCGGAAACACCGGTAACCACGATCAATTGGTTTTTTGGAAGTTCAAGATTGGCTGAACGAAGGTTGTGTTCGGATGCGTTGGATATTTTTATGGACTCTTTTTGATTCATACGAAAATAGTTGCAGCAAAATTAGGGAGTTTGACAATATTCGGCTTTTTTAAATTAGATTTGCCTATAAATCTTCTGTAATGAAATCTGAAGAGTTCCGATCAAATGCCCACCAGCTGGCCGACTGGATGGCCGATTATCTCGAAAATCTGGATCAATATCCTGTAAAGCCCGATTTGAAACCCGGCGATATCAAAGTTCAGCTCCCGGTAGCGGCACCTGTTGATGGAGAAGACTTTCAAACAGTTTTCGCTGATTTTAAAAACATCATCCTCCCGGGGATGACCCACTGGCAGCATCCTGGATTTTTTGCCTATTTCCCTGCCAACAACAGCGAACCATCCATCCTGGCCGAGATGCTTACCGCCACCATGGGGGCTCAGTGCATGCTTTGGCTCACATCACCAGCCGCGGAAGAACTTGAAGAACGTATGATGGAATGGTTGCGCGATATCCTGGGCCTGCCGAAGGAATTTACAGGGGTGATCCAGGACAGCAGTTCTTCGGCCACACTCGTTGCCCTGCTTACCGCCCGGGAAAGAAAATCGGATTTTGAGATCAACCGCAGAGGTTTTACATCAGCCGAAAAGTTCAGAGTTTATACCTCCACACATGGACACTCCTCCATCGATAAAGATGTTAAAATAGCCGGAATCGGTATCGAAAATCTTGTCAAAATAGACACTGATGAGAATTTTGCCATGAGAACTGACAAACTGGAAGAAGCCATCGGTCGTGACCTGGCAGCGGGATTTACACCCTTTGCCGTGGTTTCAACTTTTGGCACGACCAGTTCAACAGCCATCGACCCCATCGGTGAAATCGGGTTGATTTGCCAGAAGTATCAATGCTGGCACCATGTTGATGCTTCCTATGCCGGAACTGCCCTGATGCTGCCAGAGATCAGGGGGCTGGCGCCAGATATCGGACGGTGCGATTCGTTCGTGGTGAATCCACATAAATGGATGTTTACCAATTTCGACTGTTCCGCATATTTTATCCGCGATAAACAATCCCTGGTCAACACATTCAGCATCACTCCTGAATACCTCAAAACTGCTGAGGACAAACTGGTGAATAACTTCCGTGACTGGGGTGTACCGCTGGGACGCAGGTTCCGTGCCCTGAAACTTTGGTTTGTGATGCGAACCTACGGGGTTGCAGGGATGCAGCAAAAAATCCGCGATCACATCGCTGCCGGGCAGTGGCTTAAAGAAGAAATTCTAGAAAACCAGGAAATTGAATTGATGGCACCGGCACCCTTCAACCTTGTATGCTTCAGGTTCCATCCGGCGGGGATAAATGATGAATCTGCCATCGATTTATTAAATGAAAAATTATTGAATAAAATCAACCATTCCGGCAAGGTGTTTCTGACACATACCCGGCTGAATGGCAAGTTTGTAATCCGGTTTGTTGCCGGGCAAACTCATACAACGATTGAAACAGTAAAGAATGGCTGGAAGTACATTATTGAAGCCGAAAAACTGTATAAGGACTAAATCCCGGAACAACATCAGCACCATCAACTTGACGGAAAATTATTAAATAAATTTCACTCATTCTTATTTAGAATCATTATAATTTATTATTTTTGATTCCTGAAACCGGCCAACGACCAGACGCTGCCTTCGCATACCTTGGAGCTGCAGGAGTATCTGTATCATTGTCAGCCGGTTCTATGCAACCGAACCATTACCAAAAATTAAAACTATGGAAAGACGAGAATTTTTCATAAAATCGATGATATTGGCAGCATCAGGAGTTTTATCGCAAACTGCCTTTGGCGGAGGTGAAGTTACACTTCCCGAAGCCCCCTTGAAACCTGTTCTTATCCCGGCCCGGGCGCCTTTGGACAACAAGGGTGGAATGGATATCCGGACCTTGATCCGTTCATCCATGACCAATGGGGTCTATTCGAATGTTGAATGCGCTGTTGCACCCAAAATGATGGGTCCGCCTCCGCATTATCACAAGGAATTGGACGAGTTAATGTATGTTGCCGATGGAACTGCCAGCATTCTCATAGGGAACGATATTGTTGAAGTGCAGGCGGGCGGATGGCATTTTCGACCGCGT
>JBAXFM010000261.1:0-7160 GCA_037139855.1 Bacteroidota bacterium | reverse complement strand
GTTTGTTTTGCGATAGAAATAAATGGCGGATAGATACACACGGCAGCGGGGTATGGCAGCCCTTTCTCGCCAAATGAAATGGCTTTTTCACAAAGTAATTGAATTTTCGCCTGGTTGTCGGTTCCGTCAAGTGAAGTAAAGTCCAGAAAAGAAAAAACCTCACGAAGCGCTTCCTTACTCTCTTCCATAGGGGGCTTTCTTTCAAGGATCAGCCTTAAATCATCCGAAAGATTGTTAAAAGAGATTCCTGAAAGCAATGAAAACGAATACATAGCGATGCTGAGATTAGAAACTAAAACTCAATCCAAGACTTGGCATCAGTGGCATCTGGTCGACCCGGGTATAGGTAACCCGGTCGAAATAGAAGATGTTTTGCTGGTCAAGGGCATTGGTAACACTTACGTTAATTTCCAGTTTGGTTGTTTTACCCAGAAAGAAAATCTTTTTTACGTTAAAGTCGAGCCGGCTGTAGTAAGGCAACCTCCCTTTATCATAATCTGAATAAAGGATTCCAAGTGATCCGTTTTCGGTGGTATAATTAGTTCCCATGTTGCCAAAATTGATTTGTTCATAAAATCCTCCTGTTTGGGTAAACGGGAAACCCGAGCCATAATTGTACCTCACATCAAGTTCCCAGCTATTTCTTTTTCCCCAATTAAACGTTGAAACAACATTCAGGTTATGACGTCGGTCGTATGGTGGAACAAAATCATTTACACCATCGGTGCGGTGAATAAATCCCAGGGAATAGGTTACCCAGAAATGGATTTTTTTCCAGTCATATTTTACTGAAAAATCAACCCCCTCGGCATCTCCTGTTTCATAAGAGAAATCCTTTTTGTAATAATCAGGAATTTTAACATTTTCCTGTGTGTCGTCATATACTTTATTCCGGTTAAGGGATGTTATCGTTGGGTAATATTTATAATATCCTTCCACATTTAATGACAGGTTAGGCATCAGGTCCCATTCAAAGCCTAAAACAACCTGATTGCATTTCTGCAACCTGTTGGTCGGGCTGGTAATATAACCATAGAAAAGGTTTACAACATCTTTATCATAAGTTGTACTGATGAGGTTTTGTGAGTACATGCCAGCTGCCAGTTTCAAGCGGAAATTTTTGGTCAGATTGTATTTGATTGCCAGGCGTGGTTCAAATGAGGCTGCCGAAATAGAGGCATAATATTGAAATCGCAGACCAGGCTCAATGATGAGTTTCCCCGGCATCCATTTATATTTCACAAAAAGCGCCGCCTCGGTGGAATTTTGATTGTAATTAATTTTGCGGTTTACGATATTGAAAAAGTCCAGGGTTGTTTTATACCCTGAAAGTTCCAGCCCATATTTTAACGCATCCCGTCCGAAAAAATAGGTAAAATTCAAGCCTCCGTTGAATCCGTTGATCGAACTTGTTCTGGCCGATTTATTGATTTCCTGTAAAGTGACTTTATAGTTTGAATAGGCAAAATTACCTTCGATCAACACGGAACTCTTTCCCGGGATCGCCAGAAAGGTTAAACCTCCTCCATAGGAATTCCAATTGTAATCCTGCAGAACCTTATAGTTTACTTTATCGGAAAAGTTAAAACCGAAAATGTTTACTTTGCTGCCGTTTGGGGCGTTCACTGCAACTTTACCGTAAATATCCAGGTAATTATAGGGAAGTCCGTTTTCATCAATGTAATTATAGAATATCTTGCTGGATTGAGCCAGATATGAATTTTTAATAGAGAACAGGAAGGTAGCGCTGGCATCATCCTCGTTTTTTTGTTTATGAATGGGACCCTCCAACAGCGCCTTGGCTCCAAAGGTGCTGATGTCGAACTTTCCGGCAAGACGGTTTTTGTTGCCGTCACGGGTTGTAACATCCATAACCGACGATAAGCGCCCTCCATATTCAGCGCCAAAACCACCGGTATAAACATCTACATTTTTCAGAATATCCACATCAAAAACCGAAAACAAACCAATGGAATGGAATGGATTGTACACAATCATCCCATCGTACAGCACTTTGTTTTGAATGGGCGGACCGCCACGAATGTACAACTGCCCACCCTGATCGCCAGAAAAAATAACGCCAGGGAGAATCTGAAGATATTGAGCCAGGTCGGGCTGGCCTCCGATGGTTGGAATTGATTGTATCTCTTTCGGGGTTATTTTGATGATGCTGGTTTGTGTTTCTCTTACCTTATCCTGACGGGCCGCAGAAATATTAATCTCTTCAAGTTGAACGGTGGACTTGGTAAGGTAAAGTTTTTTTGCCTGTAAATCATTATTCTTAATGGTGATGGGAATTTTTAAGGTGTCAAACCCAACATAGGTAACCATCAGGAAATATTGTCCGGGCGGAATTTTGGTAATGGCAAAATACCCGTTTGCATCTGTTGGAGCGCCAATGGATGTTTTATAGAGGTATACGTTGGTGAAAAGAACTGGTTCTCCGGTCTCCTGTTCATAAACAAAACCACGAATGGAGCCAGTCTGAGCAAGTACATGTGAATGAAATAGCTGGAAGAGCGATACGAGAAAAGCGAGATAAAATAATTGTTTTGGAAGCTTCATAACTGGTTGATAGTTGAATCGGGTCTAAGGGGCAAAAGTAGTCATAATCATTGGGTAAAAAAAACGAAAACACGGTTTGGGTAAAACCGGCTATTGGAAAAATTTTCTTATTTTTGTCCAAGTACATTTTTTTAAAATAAGCTATGCAAAAATTATTGTTATTAGGGGACGAGGCCATTGCGCAGGCTGCCCTGGACGCAGGTTTGTCGGGCATCTATGCCTATCCCGGAACTCCTTCCACTGAAATTACTGAATTTGTTCAGAATTCAAAATATGCGGCAGAAAACCACATTCATTCAAGTTGGTCGACCAATGAGAAAACGGCCATGGAATCGGCTCTGGGAATGTCGTATGCGGGTAAACGCACCATGGTGTGCATGAAGCATGTAGGGCTGAATGTTGCTGCAGATCCCTTTATCAATTCGGCCATCACTGGAGCCAATGGTGGAATGATTGTGGTTGCCGCAGATGACCCTTCCATGCATTCTTCGCAGAATGAGCAGGATTCGCGGTTCTACGGGAAATTTGCCCTGGTTCCGATCCTTGAGCCAGGCGATCAGCAGGAAGCCTATGATATGGTTCATTACGGATTTGACTTTTCCGAAAACTATAAAGTGCCGGTTTTGATGCGTATCACCACCCGGATGGCTCATTCACGTTCAGGAGTTCAAAGAAAACCGGAAGTGAGGAAACAGAATGAGTTGAAAATGCCTTCTGATCTGCGTCAGTTTGTATTGTTACCCAATATAGCAAGAAAACGATATAAGAATCTTTTGAAGGACCACACCTCCTTTATTTCGGAGTCGGAAGCGTCTCCGTTTAATAAATATATTGACGGACCGGATAAATCGATGGGAATCATTGTTTGCGGTATTGCCTATAATTATTTATTGGAAAATTACGCCGACCGTATCGTGCCATTCCCGGTGTTGAAGATCGGCCAGTACCCTTTGCCACGCAAACTGGTTGAAAAAATGGCCGATGAATGTGAGGAAATTCTGGTGATTGAAGACGGGTACCCTGTTGTTGAAGAACTGCTCAAAGGATATCTTGGGCGTGGGTTGAAAATCAAGGGTAGGCTCGATGGAACTTTGCCAAGGGATGGGGAGTTAAATCCGAACCTTGTTGCAGTTGCACTTGGGATGACTGACACTTTTGGTTTACCTGTTCCTGAACTTGTGGTAGGGCGTCCGCCTTCCCTCTGTAGCGGTTGTCCGCATATCGACTCTTATTATGCTTTGAGCGAAACACTTAGTGCTCTGTCCAATGGTCGCGTTTTTTCTGATATCGGATGTTATACCCTGGGGGCCTTAAAACCTTATGAAGCGATCAACTCATGTGTTGATATGGGGGCTTCCATTACCATGGCCAAGGGCGCAGCCGATGCCGGATTGATTCCTGCGGTTGCCGTTATCGGCGATTCAACCTTTACCCATTCCGGGATGACCGGATTGCTGGATGCCATCAATGATAAATCGCCGATCACCATTATGATTCTTGACAATGGGACCACTGCAATGACCGGCGGACAGGATTCACCGGGATTTGGAAAAATTGAAGAGATATGCAAAGGCCTTGGTGTTGAGGAGGCGCACATCCGGGTACTCAAGCCACTGAAAAAATATCATGAGGAAAATGTGGCCGTCATGAAAGAAGAGTTGGCCTATATGGGTGTTTCCGTGATCATTCCTCGTCGTGAGTGTATCGTAGCCATCGACAAGCGCGTACGTAACAAATTCAAGAACAAGTAAATTACAGACTGATGAAAAAAGATATCATTTTAGCAGGGGTAGGCGGCCAGGGAATTATCTCCATTGCCTCCATCATCGGCTATGCTGCACTTGAACAAGGCATGTTTTTAAAGCAATCGGAGGTTCACGGTATGAGCCAGCGGGGAGGCGATGTGATGTCGAACCTTCGGATTTCGCATCATCATATTGCTTCGGATCTGATTCCATTTGGTCAGGCCGATATGATTATTTCGATTGAACCGCTCGAATCACTCCGCTATCTGCCATATCTGTCGGGCACAGGCTGGGTGATCACCAACACACGGCCTTTCAATAATATCCCCAATTATCCCGATATTGACCTGGTGATGGGTGAAATTGCCAGGGTGCCTCATCATATTGCGCTTGATGCAGAAGCAACTGCAAGGGAAGCAGGTTCAACAAAAGCGACCAACATTGTTATCTTAGGCGCGGCTGCTCCATTCCTGGGAATGGCATATGAAAAACTGGAAGATGCCATACGGTATATCTTTCGAAAAAAAGGGGATAAAATAATTGACCTTAATTTGAATGCCTTAAAAGCAGGTCGGGATTTTACAGAACAACACAAGTAATATTTTCTTTGTACCTTTGCACGCTTTTATTTTACAGAAATATAGACAATGAGGATTTTACAGCGAAAATTTTCCCACTATACAGAACCACAGAAAGTGGAAAAGATGGGTATTTATCCCTTCTTTAGGATGATTGAATCGGATCAGGATACCGTGGTAACCATGCATGGCAAGAAAATACTGATGTTTGGTTCAAACAGCTATCTTGGATTGACAAACCATCCAAAGATTAAGGAGGCCGCCATTAAAGCCACCGAAAAATATGGTACCGGCTGTGCGGGCTCCCGCTTTTTGAACGGAACCCTTGATATTCATATTGAACTTGAAAATAAACTGGCTGAATTTGTCGGAAAACAATCCGCACTGGTTTACAGTACTGGTTTTCAGGTTAATTTGGGGGTAATCCCAACGGTAACAGGCCGCAATGATTACATTCTGATCGATGAACTCGATCACGCTTCGATCATTGAAGCTACGCGGCTATCATTTGCCAAGGTGATAAAATTTCGTCACAATGACATGCATTCCCTCGAGAACGTCCTGAAAAAGTGCGAACCAGGCCGCATCAAACTGATTGTGGTTGACGGTGTTTTCAGCATGGACGGCGATATTGCCAATCTGCCTGAAATTGTGAAGCTGGCAGACAAGTACGAAGCAACCATCATGGTCGATGATGCACACTCCATCGGGGTGCTTGGTCAGCATGGATCCGGAACCGCAAATCACTTCGGCCTGACAGACAAAGTAGATCTTATCATGGGTACTTTTTCTAAATCGTTGGCCGCACTGGGTGGTTTTATTGCCAGTGATTTTGAAACAATCAATTATATCAAACATAATTCACGTACCCTGATATTCAGCGCTTCTGCGACTCCTGCTTCAGCAGCGGCAGTTCTGGCAGCGCTTGAAATTATTAAAAGTGAACCTGAACGGATAGAAAATCTCTGGAAAGTTACCCATTATGCCATTGATAATTTCAGGAAACTGGGATTTGATATTGGCCATACCGTAACACCGATCATTCCATTATACATCCGTGACCAGCTCAAAACCCTCACCATCACCCGTATGTTGCTTGATGAGGGCGTTTTCGTTAATCCTGTAGTGGCTCCGGCCGTTAGTAAGGACAGTACATTGATCCGCTTTTCCCTCATGGCGACCCACACGAAAGAACAGGTTGATATTGCGCTGGAGAAATTTGAGAAATTGGGGAAAAAGCTCCACATCCTCTCAAAATAAATCTGATGACAAAAACCAACCAGATAGAATTAGTAAAAGTAGCTACTAAAAAGGATCTTAAGCGATTCATCGATTTTCAAAACAAACTTTACAAGGGAAATAAATTCTTTTGTCCTCAGATGCAAATGGATGAAATGAATACTTTAAGCAGGGGTAAAAACCCTGCTTTTGAGTTTTGTGAAGCTGAGTATTGGCTTGCATACCAGGGTAAAGAGATTGTAGGGCGTATAGCAGGAATTATCAACCATAAGGCCAATGAACGCTGGAATGAAAAGCTGGTACGTTTTGGATGGATTGATTTCATCGATGATTTGGAGGTTTCGCAGCTTCTGATAGAAACTGTGTTGGAATGGGGCCGGTTAAAAGGAATGGACGGCATCCATGGCCCGCTCGGATTTTCTGATATGGACAATGAAGGCATGCTGATCAAGGGGTTTGATGAATTGGCCACGCTTGCATCCATTTACAATTATCCCTATTACCCGGTGCATATGGAAAAAATGGGCTTCACCAAGGCCGCCGACTGGGTTCAGTATGAATTCGAAATACCACCCACCATTCCGGAGAAGGTTGAACGGTTATCGTTGCTGGTACAGGAAAAATATAAATTGAGAATCCTAAAGGCCAAAAAATCAAAAGACCTGCTTCCTTACGCTCCAAAAATGTTTCAAACCCTCAATGCGGCCTTTGGAGAACTTTACGGATATACTGCTTTAACTCAGAAACAGGTGGACATGTATATCAAGGCCTATTTTGGCTTTGTTCGCCCCGAATTTATCTCATTTGTGATTGATGAACATGATGATGTGGTTGGGTTTGGTGTTTCTTTGCCATCCCTCACACAAGCGCTTCAAAAATGCAATGGGAAATTGTTTCCTTTCGGGTTTTTATACCTGTTGAGGGCCATGAAAAAAAACGATACCATTGATATGTATCTCAACGGTGTTCGTCCCGACTATCATGCTAAAGGAGTTAATGCATTGTATTATAATGAAATGCATCGGGCCTATAT
>JBAXFM010000260.1:0-7207 GCA_037139855.1 Bacteroidota bacterium | reverse complement strand
GAGGAACCTTTATTTACTCCATGTGGGACGGTTACCTGCAGGAGGAAAAAACCAAGGCTTTTGTTGAGTACCTTACCAGTCGTGGTTTGAAAGATCATTACATTCATACAAGCGGGCATGCCGATATTGAAACTGCGCAACTTATAGTAGATGCAATTAAGCCCAGGAACCTCGTGCCGATTCATACGTTCGACGGAGAGGCTTATCAGAACTTGTTCAGGAACGTTAATGTGAGGCTGGTGAAAGATAAAGAAGTGGTCAAAGTAGAATGACCAGTATCGAATAATTTTAAGTTTTAGAAATTCTGCTTGACAAAATCTTCAAAATGCAATTTTATGGAATCAATAATAAGAAGACTTGAGAATGTTTACGAAACAAAGTTAAGAGGGATACACGAGAAAATGGCATCATATAATGAAGAACATGAAAGGAAGCTCGATGGGCCATTTTTAATGTCTTCTAGAGAGGAACTGTATCGCAAAGCAAAGGTTAAAATCTTATTTGTTGGTCAAGAAAGTTATCGCTTAGAGGGCAGGAATAAATCGGAATCGTATGATATCATTCCACTTATGGAGAATAATATTTTTGTCATTGAAGAGGATTATACTAATTCACCTTTTTGGCATTCTGTGTTTTCATTAAATGAAATATTAAATCCTGACTTCAATGATCAATGTTGTTTCTTTTGGACAAATGTCTCGAAATATTCAGTTAATGGTGGGCCATTGACACATGACGAGCATAAATTTGTTGTTGAGCAAACTCATAATTTGTTGTTGGATGAAATAAATCTAATTAATCCGGATGTTGTTGTTTTTTTCTCAGGACCTTACTATGATGACAAAATCCGCTGTCAATTTAATGGTCAACTTCAATTTGAAAAGGTTAAAGAAGAAATTCCCATTAACGAATTTGCCCGAGTTGTTCACCCTAGTCTTCCTAAGAATTCATTTAGAACATATCATCCTAGTGGAGGTCAACGGAAACACATTAATTATATACAATTAATTGCCCTCTATGCTCTAGGAAGAGATGTTGAAGGCCTAATGCAAGTCTTTAAAAATCAAAATGAAGAAATTAAAAAAGAATTAAATCTTGAATTATATTGTGATCCCAATCTGGGTCAAGTAGATTCGTGCCTTTATTTTTACAAACAAGAATGGCCATTTGGCATCGGCTTTTGTTTTGATAATACATGGGCTCGTCACTTTTTTGGTGGAATTTGCCGTAAAGAGTTAAAAGCAATTCCAGGAAAAACCGCAAAATTAATTCAAGACAAACTTGGAACTTGTGAACCCCCAACTGAGGGCTTGCCATACTGGTTTTGGTTTGATGAACATAAAGATTGGAATCAAAGAACCTTTGATGAAATAAGAAGTGGAGAGCTAAAAAAGAAAATTAAAATTAAAGTTGAAGAGATGTTGTTAAAATTAGAAGGTGAAAAATGGTAAGTAATTCTGGTCTTGAAAGATTACTTCTGTGTATTTGAATAATTACATCCTAAAGACTCTCATATTTCTTAATTTCCTGAAAGTTCTGAACCGTTAACACTACCTCAATCCAGATATCCTCAATATCAGCAATGTCATGATAGGATAGGATCGTATGGTCAATCAGGTCATGGAACAAATAGCAATGACGGAAGCTATTTAATGGATGGCCATCGTGGATTACCTCAGTATGATCAGTTTTGAACAGACAATCTTTATGGTCATTCCTGTCAGATTCAGTACGATCAGCTTTTGCAAACCAGATCGGTTCGCATTCGAAAAATGGGTTGCCTTGCAAATCAGGTATATGGGAATATTTTCTTTCAGAAAAGAAGTTCAACTTAAATTGAATTTCATAGTCAGAAATAAAAGTATCCCGATTCTGCATTATGGTTAACACAAAGTTTTCCAGTTTTTCGGCGTGTTGGTAGGCTTCTTCAGATTTTTCAGTCAATAGTGCATTGATGGCACTGAGTCGGTTAACGTTTTCATCAGAAAACACAAACGCCCTGTTCAGCAAATGCTTGCGCTCAATCAGGTCATTGTCCTGCCTGTTCCGATGATATCGGTGTAAAAAATTTGTATAGCCCATGCCGGCCTGTTTCAAAAACAGTTTGTCGTATTTATTCATCATCCTTTTATTTGCGGTACCTTCTTTCCCAGGTAACCCCCAGTTCCCTTGCCTTGTTTTGCCAGTGTTCCCTGTGGCCATGGCCGGGACCGACGAGCGCATGGGCAATTTCATGCAGAATGACATTTCTGATCTCATGCAGGGGCGCATTCAAAGCGTAATGAAGATCAAACTCAATCCGGTCTTTGTGACAAATTGCAGTATAACGAGGATGATGGCAATAATTGAATTTCATATGTTCCAATCCATACTGTTTCATATGTTGAATGGCGGTTTCCGTTACACCCTCCATTCTTTCTTTTTCTGCTGCGGTTAATTTGTTGAGCTTGGTTGTAAACCATTCAAGATAATTTTTTTTGCGGTTCAGGCTGCTCATTTCTTGGCCATTTGCCTCAAAAATAATATGGTAACCCGCCAAAGGATGTCGTTTTGAAAAAGGGGAAGGATCGCCCAGGGTTTAAATTAGCGATTGGATCATGGTTTGAGCAGTTCAAGAATTCGAACCATGCTCAGCGTATCCATCTTGCAATACTCCAGCAGGTTTTCGCGCTTCACCCGCTGCAATTCCTGATCCTCATCCCGGTATAGACTCTCATAAGTCATACTGGCGGTCCCGCCCTCCTGTATTTCCAAACCGGCATAAGAGAGGTCGGGGATAAGCGCCGGCATCACTGCCTTCAGGGAGTATGACCCATTCATCTCAGGAGTGCAAAGATGTTTTCTCCGGAATGGAACCATAAGGTCTGCCACCCGTGCAAACAGGCAATCGATCCTGGCAGCATATTCCGGAAAATCCCGGGCAATCTCCCTGAGTCTGGTGTTTTCAAAGGCCTGATTCCACACGATGATGCTTCCGCTTGTCCCTAACCGGGCCAAAAGTGATTCGATAAATTCCGGCCTTGGATCCTCCGGAGGTGTTCCAAGAAATTCATAATGCGATAAATCACTTACCTCTTTGCCTATTCTCAAGTTTTTATTTTCGCTACCTCGCCACCTCGCTACCTCGCTACTGGTTTGTATATGCATCGAATACTGAAACGGTATCTGCTGATACGGCCGGCTTTCATCGTATCGCGGAATGCCAAACTGGATCGTCTCAAAGTCCATGAAATAAAGCGGGTACACAAGCTCCTCCAGAAACTCATCCAGCGCATCCTGGTTGCGGGATTCTGACTCTCCTCCCTGATTGGGGAGGGGTTGGGGGAGGGACTCACGGCAAAATTCGATAAAATCACAGGAAAACGGATTCCCGCACTGGGGTCCCATGGATATTTCCGGCATCATGCCTGCCTTCAGCATCTCCAGCAAAGCGTAAAGTCTCCCGGGTATGGCAGCTTGCATGGGCAGGATCCGTTCAGTCATCGATTCAATGGTGAACAACTGCTGCAGGTCCAGCTCCCCACGCCTTACATACTGGTTATTTAAATGCACCAGCGATACGCGCCTGAGCGGTAACCCCGACCGGGCAATTACATAATATTGATAAGCCACATCATTCACCTGGTAATCTTTTACACGCGTAGATGCCTTCACCTCATAGGCGGCCCAGCCATCGGCCTCCTTCACCAGGATGTCCATATAACAAAGAGTCTCCCCGTCGCTGAAGGCAGCTTCGTAAATTACCGTCTCCCCGTTGCCGATCAATTCGGCAGTATAGGCAATCGCCTCGACAATCTGACCGGGTTCCCCGCGACTGGCATCGATACCACCCGGAAAAAGTTGCTGGGCCAGGAATCCGACATCGTGTCCCGTGTCGAATATCTGTTGCTGGGCATCGCTGGTTTCACTCCGTTCGTCGGGTTGGTTAAAGTGCAACCAGAGCGACTTGGGGCATTGCGAGCCACGAATAAAAGAAGATTTGGAAATAAGGCGGTGTTCCATATTGATCAGATCCTTTTGAATTGAATCGTAAAGGTAGGATCACACAGCGTCAATCTATGACGTTGTCAGGAATAAATCACAGACCTGAATTCACATGAAGGTTGGAGAACTGCAGATATTATTCAGAAGCTTCATTGAATATATCGCGTATCGCAATACGCGATATATAACGATTTTATTTTGTTTTTAAATATTATATAGCGTAATATTGCATATCGCAATATGCAATAATTTACAAACATGAAACAGCTTCAATATAGCATGAAGCCACAGGATGTGGTAATTTTGCTGAAAATAATCGCATTGGACACCGACGACTGGCAACAGAAACCTTTGTCCGACGCCTTAAAAATGAGCCAGTCGGAGGTGAGTCAGTCGGTTGCCCGCTCAAAATTTGCAGGATTGCTTGATGGTTCCGGTAAAAGGCCAATGCGCCTTGCCATTTTTGACTTCCTTCAGTTTGGTCTTACCTATGTGTTCCCACAAAAACCAGGTCCGGTTGTAAGGGGGCTGCCTACAGCTCATTCAGCCGCTCCCTTGAACACAGTCATTGTCAGTGACGAATCGTACGTTTGGCCATGGGCGAAAGGAAAAATCAGGGGTCATTGTGTTGTGCCGCTCTACTCCTCGGTCCCCGATGCTGCCGCTGCAGATGCGCAACTCTATGAACTGCTCGCATTGACTGATGCATTGCGAATAGGAAGAGCCCGGGAAAAAGATATGGCAATAATTGAACTAAAAAAGAGAATCCTTCATGGAGAATAAACGGATCAATCTCAGAATGGTAGCTGCTGTTGCAAAAGGCTTACAGGAGTTGCGTTCAAAAATGGTATTTGTGGGCGGGGCCGTCATCAGCCTCTATACCGACGATCCGGCGGCAGATGAAGTAAGGCCTACTTCCGATATCGACATGACCATTCAACTGACAGGATTTTCTGAATGGTCAAACATTCAGAAACGTTTTGCTGAATTAGGCTTCAATCCCGATCCCGGCGGCCACGCAATTTGCAGTTACCGCTATAAGACCATTTCGATTGATATAATGCCTGCTGAAGATGGTCCAATTGGTCCGGCAAACAGTTGGTATAAGCCGGGTTTCAGTTTTTTACAGGAAGTTTCTGCCGAAGATGAAATAATTCAGATTTTATCCGCCCCCTATTTTCTGGCTACCAAATTTGAAGCATTTCATGCCAGGGGTGGCGATTACCGGACAAGCTATGATTTTGAAGATATTGTTTATGTCGTTGACAACCGGATTGGCATTGTTGCAGAGATTCTGAATGCAGATCAAAAGGTAAGAACATTTCTTAAAGAAGAATTTAAAAAAATAGTCACTTCGTCCAATACAGAAGAAATAATCCGGGCGCAGATTCATCCTTTTATTGTAGATGAAAGGTATCCAATCGTCTCAGATAAAATTAACCAAATTATTTCTTCAATAAGTTAGGCTGACTCAACTATTCCTTATTCATATTAAACACGTACACCTTCCCCTTTGCCCTCGATGCTCCGATAAACAATTGAAACAGATTTTTTGGTTCGGTCAGAGATGAACAAACCAGGAATACGGTGTCCCACTCTAGCCCTTTTGCCCTCAAGGCAGTGGTATAGTGAACTTTTTCGGAAAGCTTATCGAGGTTTTCATTGGTGAGCATTTCCAAATTTGTTTCCTGTCCGATGAACTCCTGCAGGGGTGCTCCCACCTTCAGCAGATCGGCGGTGAAGAGCACCACCATGCTTCCGGGGTCACACTTTGTGAGGGTCTTCTCCTGCTCAATGTATTGCCTGAGGATCTTAGAAACCTCTGCCGGCTTTTTCCAGGAAATAAATTTCACATCGTTCCCATAGCTCTTTCGGGGATCAGCATTTCCGTGAATGGCATCCTGAATCAGGTCTGTGATACCATGGCCAGTGTTCACACGAAGGTTGGAGAACTGCAAATAGTACGCCGAAGCTTCCTTGAGGGCCTCCCGGGTGCGGACGTAGGCATCCAGGTTGGCAAACCTTGGAAAAGCCTGGTTGTCATCAAAAAAGGTGTAATAATTCCCTTTTTGCAGGGGGTTGTTCACCTTCAGCAGCGATTTGATCACCTGGTCAAGGCCTTTGTCGAAAAGGTCCTGCGCTTCGTCGACAACAATAAAATCGTACCTGGGTAATTTCTTTGCCTTATGAAGCTTGCCCAGGCATTCATTCACCAACTGCCTGATTTCGCCTTTTGAAACATTTTCATAGGTAGGTATTAAGGACGAATCGCCGGTAAGTGCTGCCAGTTCCTGCACAAAGTGAAAGTATGGCAATACCTTAATATCCGCACAATTCTCCCCGAGGGTTTGTTTCAGTTTGTTTTCCATTCTTGCCGCCAGAAACTCATTCCAGCAGAGGTACAGTCCATGTTTCTCTCCCTGTTTACACAACCGCAAAATAAGATCGAGGGCATAAGTCGATTTCCCGCTTCCCGGTGGACCCTGCACCATGATGCGCTGGTTCTCACTTAATCCGTGAAGGATGTGTAATCCCTCCTCAAGTCTTCGTTCCGACTCACCCAGGTTCAAACGCGATTGTGAAAGATAAAGCCGCGGATCAAACTGCGGTTTCAGAATTTCTGTGAGGTGTTTGATCCGGATCTCGTCGAGAGTTTCCCATTTTATGTGAAACGCAGCATTCCGCTCGTCCTGCTTTTGATAAAAATCCGCTATCTGTTCCTGTAATGAATCCATTACCATGGTAAGCAACCCCACTTCGAGACCGCGATGCCAAAGATCATTGAATTCCAATCCATTGCAATCAAACACACATTCCGGAAAACAAACGAACGAGCCAACAAAGACGCTGTTTTGCCCCTTGTCGCGAAGGAAATTCAGAATTGCATGGGCATTCTCGTCGGCCTGGGTGAAAGGGTTCTTAACGGGTTCCGTTTGTCCATCGCTTTTAACACGGTAGAAACCCTGTTCTCCATGACCCATAATCCCACCCTTCACCTCAATCACCATGATGCCAAGACTGGAAAAGATTACGAAATCACACTCTCCCGACATCTGAACACGATGGTAGCGCGATGAAATACGCAGGCTGTGAAGCACATAAACCCATTTATCGTCCCTCTCCCCGGGAAGGAACAGGTGCCTGTCAGCCTCACGTTCACCATCGTTGGTGATTTGCCAGGGATTGTATAAACGCTTGATCATCGAACGAAGATAGGAAATCC
>JBAXFM010000259.1:0-7222 GCA_037139855.1 Bacteroidota bacterium | reverse complement strand
GGTTGGAGTAATTCAACAGCGGGATGCTGCAAAATTCAAAAATTTGAGTTAATCAATTTGATATTGCTATCACCGATTTTCTTTTTGCATGGACAAATAATTAAATTGATTGATCACTATAATACCAGGAAGACGGATTTTAGCCAACAAAGCAATAAATGTCAAAGTTTTTTTAACCACTAAGACACTTAGAACACCAAGAAACACTAAGAACATAAAAAGAACATTTAGTTTTTCTTCCTCAGTGATTCTAAGTGACCTTAGTGCCTAAGTGGTTTAATTTCAATCATAATAAAGTTACTGGTATCATTGTGCTCAATCAATAAAAACAAAGTGGAATATATAGAAATAGTCAAATATAAGTTGAAAGAAGGCATCACAGATGCTCAATTTGTAGAAGCCGAAAAAGAACTTAGAAACGGAAGCATTAAAGACATGGAAGGATATATAGGGCGTGAACTTTATAAAAGTGGAGAAAATGAATGGGCTTTGATTCTTCGCTTTAAAGCAAAAGAAAACATGGATGCGTTTTTACTTTCATTGAAAAAAGAAAGGCCGGAAAGTTTTAAAACTTTTGCATCAATGATTGATTGGGAAACTATGTGGACAGGATTTTTCACTAAACAAATTTGAAAATTAACAAAGTGAAAACAGCATTAATTATAAGAGTAGTGTACATCCCTGCATCGGTCTTGGTTGACCACCTCAACCTGTTATCTGCAAATGCGCCGGGATGTCAAAATAATCCTGTGTAAACAGGTCAACGCGGGCATTTTTTTTGATGTCTACTGGCCAATGACTACGCTTGAACGCTGGGTCGAATTCCCGTCCTTGACTTCAATCACATACAACCCTGGCGTGAGTCCCGTTATTTTCAGCATTGTTTTAGCCTCTTTTACAGGAAATCGGAGCAGCAATTTGCCCGACATGTCATACAGATAGCCGCGAAGACTGCTGTAATTGCGTTCACCCGGCAACTCAATGGTGATGGTTTCACGGGCGGGATTAGGATAGATCAGCAGCCTGCCAGATTTTCCAGGCACTTCAGAAACGCCCGCTCCGCCAGGGATGTGCCGGAGGATCGCACCGTCTTCGCCAGCCGTAAACCCGGATCCGGAGGCAGTGAAAAAAATTGAATTCAATTGCGTTTTAAGCGATGCTGCAAGTGCCCAGGTGGCGCCACCATCGGTTGTCTTCACAATAAGTCCGTGTAGAAAGTTAAGCCCTCCCACGGCATAACCAGTGCTGGCATCCGTGAAGAAAACTGAAAACAGATCATCCGGGAAGCCCGTCGATAAAATGGCCCAGGCGGCACCACCATTGGTGGTTTTCAGGATCAGGCCATTGTCTCCGGCAATATAGCCCGTTACCTCGTCAATGAACATCACGGAGTACAGGTTATTATCGGTGCCCAGATACCTAAGTTCCCAACTGGTGCCGCCGTTGATGGTTTTCAGGATGGTCCCCGAATCCCCGACAGCATACCCGGTAAGACTGTTTATGAAAAACACGGAACGGATATCCTGAGATGTCCCCGAAGTCTGAATTTGCCATGTCGTCCCCGCGTTGGTGGTTTTCATGATTCTGCCATCAACCCCGGCTACATAGCCAGTCTTGGCATTTGGAAAAGAGAGGGAATACAGCAGATCGGAACCCCCTGTGTTCATAAGGGTCCAGCCCTGGCCTCCGTTTACCGTTCGTAAAACAGTGCCCACGTGGCCAACGGCATATCCCGTATCAGGGGTTGGAAACTGGATCGAAAACAGGGTTTCACTGGTTCCTGAATTTTGAAGAGTCCAGTCAGCCCCGGCATTGGTTGTTTTCATGATAAGCCCGCCCTCACCCGTAACATAACCAGTGTTGGCACTCGTAAAGCTCAGTGAGGTCAGGTAGCTGGAATTCCCAGAAACTTTCCTGTTCCACGTTGTGCCCCCATCGGTGGTTTTAAGCAGGGTCCCGTCCTCCCCGGTTGCACATGCAATGTTTGATCCTCCCTGTGGCAGGATAAAGACAGAAAATAAGCCCCTGTCTCCCGTATGCTGTAATGTCCAGGTGGTTCCCCCGTCCGTTGTTTTACTGATCAATCCGCCCGTACCCGCAATGTACCCGGTATCTGGATCGGAAAACATGATGGAAAGGTAAAAACCTATGATTGGGCCGATTTTTGACTGGAGTACCCAGGTTGCCCCGCCATTGATGGTTTTCAGGATATAACTTGTGTCAACCTTGACCGTGTCAAGAACCGATTTATTCATTTCAAAATGTCCAAGTGCATACCCGGTGTTTGCATCGGTGAAAAACACGGATGTCAGTTCATTGTCTGTTCCCGATTCCTGTGCTGTCCAGGTTGTTCCCCTGTCGGTCGTTTTCAGGATGGTTCCCCACATGCCTACCGCGTACCCTGTGTTGGGATCGGGAAAACAAACGGAGTTCAGTACCTGGGTAGTCCCCGAAGCCTGGTTTGTCCAGCTGGTGCCGCCATCGGTTGTTTTCAGGATGGTGCCGTAAAACCCGACTGCAATACCCGTATTTGTTCCATCCGGGAGAAAACAAAAAGAGAAGAGGCTGTTATCCGTTCCCGATGACCTGAGTGTCCAGGTATTTCCCCCGTCGGAGGTGTTCACCACTACCCCCTGGTCGCCCACAACGCAACCATGATCGGGATCCCTGAACCCGACGGCGGTTAAAAAGGCCGAAGTTCCTGAATGTTGACTTATCATTGTGGCGCAGCCATCGGTGGTTTTAACGATGGTGCCCTGGTCCCCGACTGCATACCCTGTGCCTGCATCGGCAAAATAGATAGAAGATAAATGGTACCCGGGAGGACAGGGATTCAGCCATTTCCAGTCCTGCGCAACTGCAATTTGATATATGCAGAAGGCAATCAACAACATGTAAGTTTTTTTCATTTTACGGTCGATTTAGTTATTTATCCATTCAAACCGACAAACATGCGGCCTTGCGAGGTAAATGCAGGCCCTTTGGGCATACTCAAATGGCAGTCTGCCAGGTGAATTATCACAGTAAAATTAATTTTTTTTCCGAATATATAATGACCTGCCCGCTTTTTTTTTAAAGTTCGTTTGCAGCAGTGAAAGGTTGATTAAAGCGTGAGCGTTTTTTTATACATTTATACCATAACTTTTATCAAGAATTAAAAATAATTCATATATTTGTTTGGTAGTGTGATTCACTAACAGAAATCCCGGCGGCAAGACTGCCGGTTTAAAGGAATACAAACTTTTAAACACTTAACTCCTGTATAATGAAACGTATATCTTTTCTGTTGGCTGCCCTGATTGCTGCGACCGGGATAATGGCACAGGACTGGCATTGTGTAAACCCTTTTCCTCCGGCCTGGAATCTTTCCGGCATGCATTTTCCTGACAGCACGCATGGCTTTGTTGTTGGTGAATTCGGAACCATTTTAAGAACAACGGATGGTGGCGCCAACTGGACCGCTCAGTCGTCGGGTACCCAGGACCAGTTGAATGCGGTGTTTTTTCCGAACCAGCTTTCGGGTGTTGCTGTTGGAGATCAGGGTGTTGTTTTAAAAACCGTCGATGCAGGCACTACATGGACTCCTGTGAATGCCGGGGTAACCCAGACTCTGACCTCCGTGTGCTTTACCAATGCAAGTTCCGGGTATATTGCTGGTTGGTATGGCCTCATCCTTAAAACGACCGATGGAGGAACTTCCTGGATAAAGATGAGCACAGGATTGACTAAAACATTGTATTCCCTGTGTTTTACTTCTCCTGACACGGGCTTTGTGGTGGGGATGGACGGTACAATCCTGAAAACCACCAATGCAGGACTGAGCTGGTCCCAAAAAAGCGCACCCTCGGATGTGGAACTGACTTCGATCTGTTTCCCTGATAAAAACACGGGCTATGCGCTTGGCCATGAATTTTATTATAAGCACAAGCTGGCTCCTAAGGCTGACACAAGCTTCATCTACAAGACCACCGATGCAGGTGAACACTGGTCTTTACAGGCCAAACTGGGTCCTGAATTTTTCGATCTGCTGAACATCAATTTTACCGACATCAATAATGGTTATGCAGTAGGGACAAGGGGAACCTACTTCCGGACGATGGACGGAGGGGAACACTGGGTCGAGCAGCCTGACATGACTAGCATGCAATTGAATGCCATACTGTTCCCGTCAACAGATAAGAACCACGTCGGGTATCTCATCGGCAATGAAGGGCTTTTAATGAGGACCAGCGACGGAGGCACCAATTGGTCAAAATTCGTCAGGGGGACAGAAAGCCTGCTTAATTCGATCAGTTTTCCCACAACCCTCATGGGATTCACTGTGGGGGAAGCCGGCACGATACTTAAAACAACCGATGGAGGCTCAGACTGGCAGATGGTGAATACCGACAACAGCAACGTATTATTCTCCGTGGCGTATTATATAAAAGGTGAAGCAAACATAGGTTTTGCCGTAGGCGACAGCGGCACCATCCTAAAATCAACCAATGACGGGGCAACATGGCAGAAGTTATATACCGGGACGAAGGAGAGGTTGTTGTCTGTCGACATTGCCGACTTCCAGGTAGGCGAAAGGGCGGAAGCGGTGGGGACGAACGGCATCATCATAAAAACCATTGATCAGGGAACGCTCTGGGATGAAAGAGCGTCGGGAACGACAAAGACACTTAATTCCATTTATTTTCCGGAACCCTACAACGGTTTTATTGCGGGTGACGGAGGCACCCTGCTCAAATCAATCGATGGGGGCAATACCTGGGTCAGCCTGCCTTCAGGCACAACCGAAGATCTCCTGTCGGTTTATTTCTTAGATACGGAGACCGGGTATGCCGTAGGGACCAACGGCCTGGTGCTTAAAACAATCAACGGTGGTGAAAGCTGGAATCCCAATACAAGCTTCCCCGGCAATGACCTCCAGAGTGTTTACTTTCCTGAAAAGAACACCGGGTATGTTGCAGGCGGTTCGCTTTCAACAGGAGGTATCATAGCCAAGACCACCGATGGAGGCGCACATTGGGTCGCTGTGAATCCTCAGAATATCCAGAAACTGTTTTCGGTTTCTTTTACTTCAGCAAACACAGGCGTTGTGGCTGGCTACGGCGGAACCATTTTTATAACCAACAACGGGGGCACCGGTGTTGAGGAAATGACCTCAACGGGGAAGGACATGAAAGTTTATCCCATCCCTGCAAAAGACAATGTTACGATCGTCCTGCCAGAGGGCGTAAACCTGAAGAACGGCAGACTTATGATTACCGACATCCGGGGACGCAGCCTTATGGAATTACCTGTGCTGAACCGCTGCACGGAGATCAGTCTGAAAGGGCTTGGAAGCGGCGTATATATCGTAAGGTATACCGGCAGCAATGAGACCTTCAGTGCGAAAGTGATCAGGGAGTAAATGTTCCGGATTGTTTTCGATGGCACAGTTTAATAAGGAGAATTAGTGATGCGTTTAAAATTACTAAACGAAGTCGACAAGATTACGATTCAAACTTTGCAGGATAATTATATTGACATTTCAGCGCTTGATAACAATGCTATTGTCACTCGGGGGGCTGTGCAATTGAAATCTTCAATTCTTGCCGAACATGGTTTTTCAGCAATTGTGAAAACGATGAAAGGCGATATGATGCGATCGATGCTGATCGATTTCGGATTTTCTGAAGGCGGAGCAGCTATGAACGCACTAACCTTAGGTATAGATATGCAATCGTTGGAGGCCGCTGCGCTTTCTCACGGACATATTGACCATTTCGGAGGAATGGAAAAACTGGCTGCATTGATTGGCAAAAAAAATATTCCGTTGGCGGTTCATCCTGCTGCCTTTCGAAATCATAGATTTCTCAAAGTTCGAAACACATGCATAGATTTTCCTGAATTTACCAGGGAAAAGGCCCAGGCGGCAGGATTTAAAATTATTGAAACTACTCATCCCTATCCTCTTCTTGACGGAGATGTTCTGTTCCTGGGGGAGATTCCCCGAAAGAATGATTTTGAGAAAGGTTTTCCGATGGCCTTTTTCAAAGAAAACGGTTTCGAAAAATTTGATCCTACTGAAGA
Source organism: Bacteroidota bacterium (assembly GCA_037139855.1). Lineage (GTDB taxonomy): Bacteria > Bacteroidota > Bacteroidia > Bacteroidales > FEN-979 > CAIVAT01. The sequence continues at coordinate 1,159 of JBAXFM010000259.1, read as the reverse complement.
TGACACCTCAATTGTGATGAACCTCAAAGGTAAAGGGCTCGTAATCATTTCAGGATGTGCTCACTCAGGGATAATTAACACAATTCATCATGCGATAGAAGTGACGGGGGTGCCACAGGTGTATCTGGTTATGGGTGGCTTCCACCTCAGTGGCCCTCTGTTTGAGCCCCTGATCAACCGAACTACGGAAGAACTAAAAAAAATTAATCCAACTTTTGTGATCCCAACGCACTGCACAGGACGCAAAGCCATTTCAACTATAGAAAAAGAGATGCCAGCACAGTTTATACTAAATATGTCAGGAACAACCTTAAATATTCCACCTACATATTAATTTAAAGTGTTAGGTCATTGGACAGTTATTCCGTTTGACCTCCCCCCAATTCAGTGTTTAAATACATTTTGAATAATTTTTTCTTCAAATTATCCATTCTACCCAACCTTTCAATCATATTGAATAGTATATGTGGTTAGAAAAGGAAATGTTTAACAAATTCAAAAAAGGAGGATGTGATGAAAGCTGTAGTAGAATCAATCGAACTTGGAATTTTTGTACTAATTCCTGCCTCTATCATCGCTGTGATCGTTATCTCAGTCTTCTGAGGGTGGTGGCATTAATAATATTAATCTGACCTAACCTTTCTGCTTATGACAAGAATATATACCAATGGTTTATCGATATCCAGAAGTTCAAATTATTATTAACAATTAAAACTCACTAAAATGAAAACGAGAATGCTAATCGTAGCTATTGCTACCTTAATGTTGGGATTTACTTCCTGCAACAAAGACAAAAACGAACCAACCCTTTCAGGTGTGAATGCATCAAAAACTTCAAAAATCAAAAAAGGGGAACCTGTTGATTTTAAATTCTCACAAGCCCCGGAGGGCAGTACTGTACAATGGACAGTAGCTCCTTTTAATGATGTACAAATAAACGCATCCGGCAATTCAGCTTCTATCCTGTTCAGCAACGCTGGTCGTTATACTGTGAGTGCAACCTTTGGAAAGGTCAGGGGTAGCGCAGATGTGAGTGTTCTGGATAGTATTTACAATCCGGGGGGTGGTGGTACACCAACATACGAACCATTAAAAGGCGACCATATCTTCATTACAGTTTCGAAAACGGACAGTATGGGATTTAGCGGGCTGATTTTCA
>JBAXFM010000258.1:0-7235 GCA_037139855.1 Bacteroidota bacterium | reverse complement strand
ACCGCAAAGATAAATGATTTGTCAGATTTTTGTGTAAGTTTGTAGAAGCATCAACATGGAAAAACTAAACCTGCCCCATATAGAAGCCCGCACCCGGATAGGGAAAAACGGCAAAGAGGAGATCTTTGACGAAATAAGGAAGAAGTTTGTCAGGCTTACGCCGGAAGAATGGGTGAGACAACATTTTCTCCAATGGATGATCGTACATCTGGGTTACCCGGCTTCCCTGATCGTGGTGGAGGCAGCGCTGAAATATAACAACATGCTGAAACGGTTTGATATTCTGGCCTACGGGTCCGATGGCAGACCATGTTTGGTGGTGGAATGTAAAAGTCCGGGGGTAGAAATCACCCAGTCGGTTTTTGATCAGGTAGCCATGTATAATATGACGCTCACAGTTGATTATCTTGCTGTTACCAACGGCATTGCCCACTATGCCTGCCGGATCGATCATGAAAAACGAACCTATGCCTTTCTAAAAGATATACCAACCTATGAAATATTGACCCTATGAATTATTTTGCCATTTGCCATTTGCATTTTGCATTTTAACATTTTATATCTTACCCTTTGCCCTATGGAACTCATTGGAACCGTCCCTGAAAATCTGATCAATTTCGCATTGGTCACGGTCTTTTCATTGTTGATCGGATTGTCGCAACGACACCTTCACAGCCTGGCGCATGAAACCGATCGTACCTTCGGCACCGACCGAACTTTTTCTTTCATCGGGATACTTGGTTTCATTCTCTATCTGCTTGATGAAAAAAGCGGGATTTTTTTTATGGGTGGAGGACTGGCTCTTTCAATGGTCATGGGGATTTCCTATTATTATCACATCCGCGATCTGAAAGAGTACGGAGCTACGACCATATTCGTCGCCCTCATTACCTACTGCATCGGACCACTTACATTGACCCAACCCCTGTGGATGGTTTTGCTGATGGTGGTTGTTGTTCTGATCATCACAGAGATGAAGGAGACCTTCGTGTCAATTTCTCAAAAGTTTGACCGCTATGAATTCATTACCCTGGCTAAATTTCTCATTATTGCGGGTGTGATCCTGCCGATGCTGCCTGATGGCCCCATCATCAAGGGATTGAGCCTTACACCCTACAAAATCTGGCTGGCAATCGTGGTGATTTCATCTATTTCCTACTGTAGTTACCTGCTGAAAAAATTCATCTTTCCCAATGCGAGTATCATCCTGTCGGGCATCCTTGGCGGGCTCTATTCAAGTACCGCCACCACCCTGATTCTGGCCAAGAAGAGCAGAAAGGAGCCGCAGCACCTCCAGCAATACATGGCCGGGATCATCTTCGCTACAGGAATGATGTATCTGCGTATCCTCATCTTAATCCTTATCTTCAGTCAGCCGTTGTTCGCTGCAGTGTGGTATTATTTCCTTGGTCTTTTCCTTGTTACGGTGATCATTGGGATCGTCATTCTGTTTTATAAGAACCGTGCGGTAACTACCGCTGACCAGGAACTCCTGATCGATAAAAATCCGCTGGAATTCAAAGTCGCATTGATATTTACAGCTTTATATGTTGCCTTTACTTTTATCACTTACGAAGTGCTTAACCATTATGGCACACCCGGGTTGAATGTGTTGTCGTTTCTGGTTGGGTTGACTGACATTGATCCTTTTCTGATCAACCTTTTCCAGGGAAAGTTTGGCATGCCGCTCCACGTAGTCATGATCGCCGTATTTCAGGCAATCATCAGCAATAACCTGCTGAAAATGATTTATGCGTGCTTTTTCGCTGGTAAAACTGCCCGGATGTATCTGATTCCGGGTTTTCTTCTTATCATTGCACTGACGATTGTCGTTATCTTTCTCGTGTAAGAATCCTTATGGCCGACCAATATCCTTTTGCGTTAAATTTACTGGATGAAACCTTTAATCCGTACGATACCAGAAACTATGGTCTTGCCATCCTTTTAAGTGAAAACAGCATCAGCTTTTGTACACTTGATTTCAAACGGAATAAATTCATTGGATTGCACCGTTGCATCCGGCATGATATTAAACCACTGGACGATCAGGTAAACCCAATCCCATCATTCAGGGAGTTCCTTGATGGTGTAAGCGCCAGCATTCCCTGGTTGAAAAGCACCTTCAAAGTCGTAAAAGTTGCCTATGATGGGAAAAAATCGACGCTGATACCCGGTTTGCTGTTTAACCCGGATGAAAAGGAGCCGTATCTGAAGTTCAATTTTTCATTAAACGCGGATGAGATGATTCTTTATGACCATCTTATGCCCATGGATGCCTGGCAGGTATTTGCCATTCCTGAACCTGTTTTTCATGCATCCAGGCAAACTTTTACAAGGAGCAAGGTGGTTCATTCAACCAGTCTGCTGATAGAGAGTGTCTGGATAAATTATAAAAACCGGATAAACGCGCCACATGTTTTTCTGCATATGCGTGCACCACTTTTTGACCTGATGATTTTCGACGGGAAGCAAATGAACTATTTCAATACCTTTCCTTTTCAAAACCCGGAGGATGTAACCTACTACTTGATCTTTGTGCTGGAACAGCTGAATTTCAACCCTGAAACAATTCCACTGGTCCTGTTGGGGAATGATGAAATTGAAGATGATTTGTCAGAACTGTTGCTCCGGTATATGCGTCATGTTCAGAAAGGACGGAGGAACGAGGCTTACAGATATAGTTATGTGCTGAACCAGTTGCCTCCGCAAACCTGTTTTCCATTGTTAAATTTTTTCTCATGCGGATTGTAAGCGGCAAATACAGAGGACGTAGGCTCGTGCCACCCGTGAACCTGCCAGTAAGACCAACCACTGATTTTGCCAAGGAGGGGTTGTTCAATGTGTTGAATAACATGGTTGATTTTGAATCGCTCCATGTTCTGGATCTTTTCTCAGGAACTGGCAGTATTGCTTTTGAATTTCTATCGAGGGGAGCAATTGAAGTTACGGCGATAGATTCAAATCACCGGTGCATAGAGTTTATCAAAAAAACCGCTGAAACTTTTGGCGCTGACAATATCAAGGCAGTAAAATCAAATAGCTTCGTGTTCATTAAACGCATGGTGGCCACCTACGACCTGGTCTTCGCTGACCCGCCTTACGACCTTGAAGGTGTTGAAGCGATGCCTGATCTGATCTTTGAATCAAGCTTGCTCGCCGGGGATGGATTGTTTGTTTTGGAACATTCCTCTGGTTATAAGTTTGAGAAAAATCCCCACTTTGATTCGCACAGGAATTACGGAAGCGTTAATTTCAGCTTTTTTAAACGAGGAAATGGCTGATCAATATTCATCTTCGTGAAAAAAGAAATCTTCTTTCGTAGGATAGTCGGGCCATATATCCTCTATTCGATCGTAAGATTCACCTTCGTCTTCAATCTCTCTTAAATTTTCTATTACCTCCTGTGGCGCGCCTGATCGGATCGCCCAATCGACCAGTTCCTCCCTTGTGGCAGGCCAGGGAGCGTCTTCCAGTTTTGAGGCCAATTCGAGTGTCCAGTACATTGATGATTGTTTTTTGAATTTCTTGCAAAAGTATAAAAAAATAAATCAGAAAGTCAAGTGTTATTTTTTGACGATCCACGGAGTTTCAATTGCACCTGTATCTTTGGCTGTTTTCCGGGCCAGAACGAACAGATAATCCGATAAACGGTTTAACAGCCGGATTATTATATGGTCAACCGGACTTATCTGGCTCAAACGGATCAGGGAGCGCTCGGCACGGCGGCAAACGGTCCGCGCAACATGGCAGGATGATACAATTACATGTCCGCCGGGAAGAATAAAGTTGGATAATGATGGCAGTTGTTCGTTCATGGCATCAATCTCTTTTTCCAGCAACAGAATGTCATCTTCATGCAGCGAGGGCAAATCGCGCGTCTCTTTTTCCGGGTCGCGTGCAATCAATGCTTCTGCAACAAACAGGTTCTCCTGGATGCGAATCAGCACTTCCCGGTAATGCGGATCGATTTCCTGGTCGCGGATCAGCCCTATAAAGGAGTTTAGCTCATCGATATTCCCATACGCTTCAACCCGTTCATGGCTTTTGGCGACACGGGTTCCTCCCAGGAGGGAGGTTTCGCCCTTGTCGCCACCTTTGGTGTATATTTTAAAATCTTCAGCCATGAGAAAAATGAAAAGTCAAAAGTCAAAAGTTAAGAGTCAAATGTCAAAATTGTTGAAAAGGTACAAGCTTTTATATGCTTTTCAATCTATTTTTAAGTGATTCGAACTGTTCTGACATCTCTTTGGGAAGCCGGTCGCCGAATTGGGCCTGATGTTCTGCAATCAGATCGCATTCATCGAGCCATTCTTTTTTGTCGACCTTGAGAATATCGTCCATTTTATCGGCTACTCCACTGAGTCCGCTGATGTCGATCGCTCCCTGTTCGGGCAGAAGTCCGATGGGGGTTTCCACAGCCCCGGCAGTGCCTTCAGCACGTTCAAAGACCCATTTCAGCACACGGATGTTATCGCCGTAACCCGGCCACAGGAATTTCCCATCAGGACCTTTGCGGAACCAGTTGACATTAAAAATCTTTGGCAGTTTGGTTTTATCCGGGGCGGTTTCTCCGATCTTCACCCAATGTCCGAAATAATCCCCCATGTGGTATCCACAGAAAGGAAGCATGGCGAATGGATCGCGGCGTACACCGGCTTTAAGTCCGATGGCGGCAGCAGTTACTTCCGATCCCACAATGGATCCCATGAACACGCCATGATTCCAGTCAAAGGCCTGGTAAACCAAAGGCACGGTACCCGGGCGGCGTCCGCCAAACAGGAATGCTGAGATGGGCACACCTTTGGGGTTTTCCCAATCCTTGTCGATCACCGGGCACTGATAAGCAGGAGCCGTAAACCTTGCATTCGGATGAGCAGCCGGTTTGCCATTTTCTTTGTTATGCACTTCATTGGTCCAGGTGATGGTTCCCTCCGGAATATCAGATCCGATACCTTCCCACCAGATGTCGCCATCGGGGGTAAGACCGGTATTGGTGAAAATGGAATTGGCTTTGCATGAAAGCATGGCATTGGGGTTTGTTTCCATGGATGTAAAGGGCGCCACGCCAAAGAAGCCGGCTTCCGGATTGATGGCATAAAGTCTTCCATCCTCGCCGAATTTCATCCAGGCAATGTCGTCGCCTACTGTTTCTACTTTCCATCCCGGGATGTTCGGTATCAGCATGGCGAGGTTTGTTTTACCGCAGGCGCTTGGAAAAGCAGCTGCAACATACCGTTTAACTCCCTGGGGGTTGGTGATGCCCATGATGAGCATGTGCTCGGCCAGCCATCCTTCACGCCGGGCCATATTTGAGGCAATGCGCAGTGCAAAACATTTTTTACCCAGCAGCGCATTTCCACCGTAACCACTTCCAAATGACCATGTTTCATTGGTGTCTGGGAAATGGGAGATGTATTTCTTTTCAATCGGCGCACAAGGCCATTTAACATCTTTTTGACCCGGAGCCAACGGAGCTCCGACGGAATGGATGCAAGGCACAAAATCCCCGTCACCCAAAATATCAAGCACTGCTTTTCCCATCCGTGTCATGATACGCATGTTTACAACCACATAAGGTGAATCGGTGATCTGAATGCCGATATGCGCAATTTTTGATCCCAGGGGGCCCATGCTGAAAGGAATTACATACATGGTTCTCCCTTTCATGCAACCACGATATTCTTCAGTTAAAAGTTTTTTCATCTCCGCCGGGGCCATCCAGTTGTTGGTGGGGCCTGCATCGTCTTTGCTCGCGGAGCAGATGAAGGTGCGGTTTTCCACCCGTGCTACATCGCTCGGATCGCTCTGAAAATAATAGCTTCCCGGGCGCTTCGCTTCGTTCAGCTTGATGGCCATGCCTGTGCTCACCATCATATCGAGCAATTTCTGATTTTCTTCTGCTGATCCATCACACCAATGAATTGCATCGGGCTGGCAAAGGTCAGACCACTCCTTTACCCATTTTTCAACTTTGTTGCTGATTGTCATATGTTTAATTTTAATTACGATTTACGATTTACGAATTTATGCTACTTTAACTCTTCCAGGGCAGCTTTTATTCTTCTCACTGCTTCAATGAGTTTTTCGTTGCTGGTTGCATAGGAAAAGCGGATACAGTTCGGATCGCCGAAGGCATCTCCGGGAACAAGTGCGACAAAAACATGGTTGAGCAGGTACATGCAAAAATCATTGGCGTTGCTGATCACTGTTTTTCCGTTTGATTTCCCAAAATATGAGGAGATGTCGGGGAAAATATAAAATGCCCCATCGGGGTGGTTGAGCCTCATACCCGGAATTTCCGCCAGAAGACGAAGCATCAGATCACGGCGTTCGCGAAATGCTGCCTGCATGATCTTCATATCGGGCGTACTGGATGGTTCGGTGATAAACGCCGTTAAGGCGGCACGCTGGGCAATGGATGAGGCTCCGGAAGTAAACTGACCCTGGAGTTTGTCACAAGCCTTGGCAATGGCAATAGGAGCGGCAATAAAACCTATTCTCCATCCTGTCATCGCATATCCCTTGGAAACGCCATTGATCAGCACCACCTGATCCTTGATGAAATCAAACTGGCAGATGCTTTCATGCTTTCCGACGAAATTGATGTGTTCGTAAATTTCATCAGCCACAATGGTGATTTCAGGATGTTTGGCCATCACTTCTGCAATCCCCCTCAACTCTTCACGGGTATACACCGAACCGGTTGGATTACAGGGAGAACTGTAGATCAATAATTTGGTTTTTGGGGTAATGGCTGCTTCGAGTTGCTGCGGAGTAATTTTAAAATTATTTTCGATGGAAGCAGGAATGAATACCGATTTGCCCTCTGCCACTTTGATGATCTCTTTGTAGGAAACCCAGTAAGGTGCAGGCACGAGTACTTCATCTCCCGGATTGACAAGGCTGAGCATGACATTGGCAATGGATTGTTTGGCGCCGGTTGATACAACGATTTGATTGCAGTCGTAATCAAGATTGTTGTCGCGCTTCAGTTTAACACAAATCGCCTTGCGCAGGTCTTCATAACCCGCGACCGGTGAATAAAAGGTGTAATTCTGATCGATGCCCTCTTTTGCCGCTTTTTTGATGTAGTCGGGTGTGTTGAAATCGGGTTCCCCGAGACTGAGGTTGATCACATCATGCCCTTCTGCTTTGAGTTCGCGGCTCTTGCGCGACATGGCCAGGGTTTCACTTTCGGCCAGATACTGGATTCTGTTAGCGAGTGTTGTCATAAG
>JBAXFM010000257.1:0-7239 GCA_037139855.1 Bacteroidota bacterium | reverse complement strand
ATGTTTGACCTAGATCGTTGGCAGGAAATTTATCATGTTTTGAGTAAAAATAAACTCAGGACGTTTCTGACGGCTTTTGGCGTTTTCTGGGGCATATTTATGCTTGTAATCATGCTGGGTTCGGGTAACGGGCTTCAGCGTGGCGTGACACAGAATTTCGGCGACATGGCCACCAACAGTGTATTTATCTGGACCCAGCAAACCACGATCCCATACAAAGGTTTTCCGCGTGGCAGAAGATACAACTTTGACAATGAAGACGTTATTGCCATTCAGCACTCCATTCCTGAAATAAAATATCTTGCTCCCCGCATGCAAGCCGGAGGGTATATGCAAACCAATAACGTGATCAGGGGATTAAAGTCGGGCATATTTAACATCATGGGTGATTACCCGGCATTTAACAAAATTGATCCCCTGAACTTCGTCGAGGGACGGTTTATCAACGACCTGGATATCAAAGACAAGCGCAAGGTTGCAGTGATTGGCAGCCGGGTGGTTGATTTCCTTTTCAAAAAAGAGGAACATCCTATCAATCAATATATACAAATCCAGGGCGTTTACTTCCAGGTAATCGGAATTTTCACTTCTAAAAGAACCGGAGAACAGGCAAACGAAGAAAATCAGAACATCTACATCCCCTTCACTACCCTGCAGCAAACATACAATTATGGAAATGCCGTTGGTTTTTTTTCCATCACCTCCAAAGATGACATTCCTGTTTCGGTAGTTGAGGAGAAAACAATCAGGTTGTTAAAAAAACGACATTCGGTTGCCCCGGCAGACGATGCTGCTGTTGGCCATTTTAACTTAAAAAAAGAGTATGACCAGATGCAGGGCTTATTCTTTGGCATCCGGCTGTTGGTTTGGATTGTCGGAACGGGTACCTTGCTTGCCGGGGTTATTGGTGTGAGTAACATCATGCTGGTGGTAGTGAGGGAACGGACCAAGGAGATCGGAATCCAGCGGGCGTTGGGCGCGACCCCCTGGAAAGTAATAAGTCAAATTATGATGGAATCTGTGGTACTGACCACCTTTGCCGGTTATTTTGGACTGGTGATCGGCGTCGGACTGCTTGAATTGATCAATTATTTACTTGGTTCTTCCGGAGCCAACACCGAGATGTTTGTACATCCGGGAATTGATTTTTCGGTGGCGGTAACAGCCTTGACGATCCTGGTATTTTGCGGAGCCCTGGCTGGGTTGATTCCGGCCAGAAGAGCGGTTTCTGTGAAACCCATTGATGCACTTAGATATGAATAATAAATAATTTTCCATGAAAAAAATCATCAAAATTTCTGTTCTGATTCTCATTCTTGCGGTGTTCGCGGCAACCATTGTTTACCTCTACCGGAAATCTCAGGAAAAACCAGTCGTTTTTCAAACGGAAAAGCCATTCATGACGAACATTATCAAAAAAACCGTTGCCACAGGGTCGGTGATTCCCCGAAAGGAGATTGAGATAAAGCCGCAGGTTTCGGGAATTGTAGAAGAAATTTTCGTACAGGCTGGCAAACAGGTCAGACAAGGTGATATTATAGCACGGGTTCGGATCATCCCCGATCTGATTAACCTCAACAATGCTGAAGCCCGTCTTGAAAGAGCGAAAATCGCTATTGATGATGCCAAACTGAATGCTGACCGGCAGGAAAAACTTTATAGCCAGGGCGTCATATCTGCTGTGGAAAATCAACAAACACAAGTCATATATAAAAATGCCCGGCAGGAAGTTGATGCGGCTGAAGCAAACCTTGAACTGATTCGTGAAGGAGTCAATAAAAAATCGGGAAAAACGACCAATACCCTGATCAGGTCAACCATTGAAGGCATGTTGCTTGATATTCCGATCAAAGTTGGAAATAGCGTGATTGAAACCAATAACTTCAACGCAGGTACCACCATTGCAACAGTAGCCGATGTAGGGGATATGATTTTCCAGGGAAAAGTTGATGAAACCGAAGTAGGTAAGATCAAGCCAGGGATGGACCTTCAACTGACCATCGGGGCCATTGAAAATGACACCTTCCATGCCACCCTTAAATACATCTCGCCAAAGGGAATCCTGGAAAACGGAGCAGTGCAGTTCGAAATCAAAGCTGATGTTAAATTGAAGGAGAACCAGTTTATCAGGGCCGGATACAGTGCCAATGCCGACATCATGCTTGATCACAAGGACAATGTTCTTGCAGTGAAGGAAGCTGCCCTCCTTTTTGAAGGGGATTCAGCCTATGTGGAGGTAGAGACTTCGTCTCAAAAATTTGAAAAGCGCTACATCAAAACCGGTCTTTCTGATGGTATAAACATCCAGATTTTATCAGGGCTGACTAAAAATGATAAGATTAAAGTTCAACAACTCAACGGCAGTGTTTCTCCCAAATAATGATCGTTGAATTGACCGGATAATCTTCCCGCTTTACCGATTATTTTCGCCATTACAATTCCTTTCTTCCGGTTCATCTGAAATTTCAAACAGGTTATCGATTATATTTGTTTTCAGTGTGTTACCTGATGTATATTTGTTTATCAATTAAACGTTAAACAAGTGTTAAAAATTCAGATTCATTGTAACAATTACAAAATTCACACGTCAAAATAACAATTCTCAGACAACCAATAACCTTAAAAAAACACAACCCATGAAAACATTAAAAGTAATCCGGACCCTCTCCATCATCCTGATGGTAATTTGTATTTCAGTAATTTCATCTTTTGCCGGCAAACCTGAAATCGCTCCTGCCGTTCACATTCAGAAAGTGATCAAAGATAACATCATCTATCCAGCCAATGCAGTTAAGAATTGTTGTACAGGTAGTGTGAACGTTACTTTTGCAATTACCGAAAACGGGAAAATTGATATTAAAAAAATATCTACCGATAATAAGGAAATTGCTGAAGAAGTCAAAGCACAACTTGCCAAAATTAATTACAAAGAAGCCAATGCTCCTTCTTATCAACTATATGAAATCACCATCTCTTTCAAACTCATCGGGTGATCGCCGACGGAAACACAATTTAAATTCAGTTTAATAAAAAACCCTGTGGTGGACCATCACAGGGTTTTTTGATTTAATGCTGACTGATCAGTACTTCAAGTGTGGTGTTTTCCAATTTTTCAAAGGTGGTATCCCTGATCTCTTTGAATACTTTCCGGATATTACATGCTGTTTCATCCTTACAAAACTCACAGGGCTGGTAAGCTTTCTCTGAAACACAGGAAAGAAGAGCGATCGGACCTTCAAACTGCCGCACGATTTCTGCCAGATTGACTTCACTGGGATGTCGCAAAAGAAAATACCCACCCGACTTTCCCAGCTTACTTCCCAGGATTCCCATTTTCTTAAGTTCCAGCAAAATATTTTCGAGAAACCGTTGCGGAAGTTTTTCACTTTTGGCCAATTCACTGATTAAAATGGCCCCATTCCCATATTCACGGGCAAGCCGGGTAAGCGCAACCATCGCATATCTTGTTTTTTGAGAGAGCATAGCCGATCTTTTATCCTTTTTTACTGATTTCTTTTAATTTGTTCAAATCCTTGATGATAATTTTCCTTCCTTCAAAAGCGATAAGACCTTCCTTATTATAGGTAGATAAAACAGAGATGACATTTTCATGGGAACAAGCTGCAAATTCAGCAATCTCTTTTCGCGTCAGCGTAAAATCGTAGGACGAATTCTGATAAACATTTTCCCAGAGAAAAATCAGGATATCGGCAATGCGTCCGTTTACATGATTATGCGCCAGACTGATAAAATTGAAAATGGATGATTGAAACATGTCAGTGGACCGTTCAACCATAGACAATAAAAACTTGCCATGATTTTCTAGCACTCCAAGAATTTTACGGCTGTCGAGGAAGCAAATATCGCAATCCTCAACCGCCACGATTGAAAAAATATTTTTTTCCTTGAAAAACAAATTCGCCTGCCCGATCAGTTTTGGTCCGGAAACGACCGTCATGATATAGCTTTTAACCGCATCACGCTGGTATGTAAATTTAACAATCCCCTTGTGCAGAAATCCAATGCTCGTTGAATTGGCACCCTGCTTTAAAATCACTTCACCTTTCTTAAAATGCAATTGGTTAGCGCTTCCGCAAATATTATTTCTTTCCCCCTCGCTCAGGTAAAAGCTGGTTAAAGTGTTTAAAGTACAGTTGTTGCAGTTGTAGATCGAGCCTTTTTTTTCGAGTGATTCCATAATTTTTTATAACGGAGTATATAATATTTAATATCGCTGTATTGAATATTCCGTACAAATGTACACTAAAATGGTGAACATAGTGTATATTTTTGTAAAAAAAATTAAACGACCATGGATGTAAATAAAATCACCCTCTTTGGAGGCTACGGAAAAGATGGCTCAGAGGAAAAAGTTAGCGAGTTCAGTATGGAGGTTGGCGACATTGTAAGTATCGTTGGTCCAACTGGTTGCGGAAAAACCACCTTAATCAATGACATTGAGCTTTTTGCCAATCGAAACACCCCTTCAGGGAGGCGTGTGGAAATTAACGGTGAGCCTGTTCCGGAAGATTTCATCTTCGATCCGTCGAACCACCCCATTGCATTGATCTCTCAGCACACCAATTTCCTGAGTGATCTGCCGGTGGAAGAGTTCCTGACAATTCATGCTATGGTCCGCGGGGCCACGGACGTTGAATCCATCATTACCGAAACCATCAACTTTGCCAATGAACTTACCGGTGAGGCCATCCTGCGGGATATTGGCATGACCGAATTATCGGGCGGGCAAACCCGGTCATTGTTGATTGCCGATGCCGTAGTGATTGGAAATTCCCCCATCATCTTGCTGGATGAGATTGAAAATGCCGGCATTCATCGCACAAAAGCCCTTGAGTTGCTAAAGAGGTACAGAAAAATCTTCGTTTTTGTCACCCATGATCCCTGCATTGCCCTGATGTCAGACTTCAGGATCGTAATGAAAAACGGCGCAATGCAACGACTGATCCACACCCAGCCGGAAGAGAAGAAAGTTGTGGGGAAAATGAAACAGATTGACGATATGATGCTCGATTTCAGGCAAATCATCCGGTCAGGGGAAGAACTGACGGAAAGTATTTTCGATGAAAGTTTTAATGTATTAACCTTTTAATAATTCTTTATGAAACTCGTAATTTTTGCCGGTCCGCCAACTTGTGGAAAAACCACGGTCATCAGGCAAGTGTTGAAACGCATGGCTGCCAGGGAGATTAAAACCGCCTATGTTAAAATCGATGTATTGTATGCCGATGATGATATCATTATTGAGAAAGAGTTTGGCATTCCTGTTAAAAAAATATATTCAGGGGAATTGTGTCCAGACCACTGCAATGTGGTTGTGCTGGACGAAGCTGTTGAATGGGCGGAGCAAGCAGGTGCAAGTTACCTGTTTGTAGAAACAGCCGGTCTTTGCCTTCGTTGCTCACCATATGTCGAAAATTCACTGGGTATTGTAGTGCTTGAAGCTACCAGTGGCATGAATCTTCCAAGGAAAATCGGACCGATGCTCACCCTGGCCGACATCAGTGTTATCACGAAAATTGATCTCATTTCTCAGGCAGAGCGGGAAGTTTTCCGTTACCGGGTGCTTGAATCGGCCAAAAAGATAACCGTTGTTGAAAGCAATGCTTTATATGGAATTGGTATCGACCCCATTGTCAAGCAGATCCTTAAAACCCCGGATGTAGAATTTCCGATGTTTCTCAGGGGGAACCCTCCGGTGGGAACCTGCACGATATGCGTAGGTAAAAAAGAGATTGGAGCAAAACACCATTTCGGAGTGCTTCGTACCCTTGATCAGGAACTTTTTTATGTCGGCGAATAAAAAAAACATGCCTAACCGCAGAATTTATCTGGACAATGCCGCGACAACCTGCGTGGACAAGCGGGTTACAGAGGCTATGATGCCTTATTTTTCAGAGTTTTACGGAAATGCCTCCAGTCTGCATCATTTTGGCACCCATGCCAGGGAAATTCTGGAAAGATCTAGAACAACCATAGCCGGCTGTATCGGGGCGGATTCTGACGAACTTTACTTTACTTCCAGTGGAACCGAATCCAATAACTGGGTATTGCAAAATATTGCACTGGCCAACCGGGACAAAGGACGTCATATTATTGTTTCCTCCATTGAGCACGATTGTGTGCTTAACACCTGCAAATGGCTTGCAGAACAGGGATTTTTCATCACCTATCTTCCGGTAGATTCCAATGGCATCGTTGACCTGAAAGTGCTCAGGGAGTCCATCAATCCAAAAACGATTCTTGTTTCTGTGATGCATGCCAACAATGAAATCGGCACCATAGAGCCCATCGAAGAAATTGGACGCATCTGCAAGCAAAATCATGTTTACTTTCATTCGGATGCCTGCCAGTCGTTCGGCAAAATCCCTGTGAATGTTAGCAAATGTAATATTGACCTGCTAACGATCAATTCCCATAAGATTTACGGTCCGAAAGGGGTTGGCGCCTTATATATTCGTAAGGGAGTCAATCTTACGCCAATGTTATATGGTGGAGGTCAGGAAGCAGGTTTGAGATCATCTACGGAGAACATTCCGGGCATTGTGGGATTTGCTGAAGCAGCAAGGTTATGCATGGAGGAAATGAACAGCGAATCGGTGAGATTATCAGGGCTCCGGAAAAAATTAGTGCGATTGATTCAACCCAAAAATGAAAATTTTTATATCAACGGCCATCCTGATCAACGGTTGCCTGGCCATCTGAGTTTCAGTTTCCATGGTCTGGAGGGTGAAACCATCAGGCTTCTCCTGTTGCTTGACGAAATGGGAATTGCTGTTTCAGCAGGTTCTGCCTGTTCTTCAAACGATAAATCACACAATGCTTCGCATGTACTGCAAGCCATTGGGCTCAATCCTTTTGAGGCAAGAGGTGCGATCAGAGTGAGCATGGGCAGATTCACCACTGAAAAAGAGGTCGATATTTTCATGGATGCCCTTGGACAAGCCATGAGCAATCTGACATCAATATTTTCTGAAAATTCAACCATCAAACATTAAACCATGAATAATCCCAACCTGTTTACAAAACACCCTCAAGAGGTCAGAATGTCATACCTTGAGCATACCAGGTTTGCCCTGATGCTCTCACGGAAGACACTCACCTGTGCGGTTGCTTCACTCATACATGCCTTCTTCCCATTCCTATTTGTGACACATACCAGTACCACCATCCGGAAATTGCAGGAAATATTTGATCAGCGTCAACTTAATAACAAATTTT
>JBAXFM010000256.1:0-7362 GCA_037139855.1 Bacteroidota bacterium | reverse complement strand
GGACAAATCGCATTGGAAGTCAGCACACAGGTAATTGCATCATTGTTGACCGGGACATAAGAATAGATGGCATTGGTCGCACCACTAATTATTGTTCCATTTATTTTCCATTGGAATGCCGGATTAGTTCCGCCATTGATTGGAGCAGCTGTATAGGTAACCAATGTACCGGCACATATCGAATTTGCGGAGGCTGTGACAGAAACACTGACCGGTTCCAATGGATTTACGGTCATGGTCACAATGTTGGACGTAGCAGGATTACCGGTTGGACAAATCGCATTGGAAGTCAGCACACAGGTAATTGCATCATTGTTGACCGGGATATACGAATAGATGGCGTTGGTCGCACCACTAATTATTGTTCCATTTATTTTCCATTGGAATGCCGGGGTGGCGCCGCCGTTGGTTGGAGCCGCTGTATAGGTGACTGATGAACCATCACATATCGAATTTGCGGAGGCTGTAACAGAAACACCGACCGGTTCCAATGGATTTACGGTCATCGTCACGGTGTTTGATGTAGCCGGATTACCTGTTGGACAAATCGCATTGGAAGTCAGCATACAGGTAATTGCATCATTGTTGACCGGGATATACGAATATGAAGTGTTGGTGGCTCCACTTATTATTGCTCCATTTAATTTCCATTGGAATGCCGGAATAGGTCCGCCATTGATTGGAGCAGCTGTATAGGCAACCAATGTACCTGCACATATTGAATTTGCGGAGGCTGTAACGGAAATGCTGACTGGTTCCAAAGGATTTACGGTCATGGTCACAGTGTTGGACGCAGCAGGATTACCTGTCGGACAAATCGAATTGGAAGTCAGCACACAGTTGATTTCATCATTGTTGACCGGGATATAAGAATAGGAGGTGTTTGTAGCCCCACTTATTATTGCTCCATTTAAATTCCATTGGTATGACGGGTTTGTGCCTCCATTGGTGATAGCTGCTGAGCAGGTAACCATCGTGCCGGCACAGACCGGATTATTTGACGAAGTGATTGAAACACTCACAGGAAAAAGCGGATTAACCTCCGGGTTAATCACATTAGAGACGGCTGTGCTTCCCGCTGCACAGGTTGCGTTTGACATCAGCATGCATAAAACTGCATCGCCACTTGCAGGAGAATAGGTAAAGAACGGACTATTTGAGCCAAGCTGAATACCATTTACTTTCCACTGAAATGTAGGGCCAGGTCCTCCATTAACCGGAAATGCCGTAAAATTGACAGGAGTTCCTGAACAAACTGGGGTTGTGGGATTTGCTGTAATCGAAATACCAACAGGGACGGGCAACACAATCATCGTAATCGGGTTTGATGCAACAGGAATAGGTGCACAAGTCAATGCTGAGGTCATAATACAAGTTACAACATCTCCATTGTTTGGATAATAACCACATACAGGACTATCTGTGCCAACGTCAATTCCGTTCACCTTCCATTGGTAATGGGGGGTAGGTCCTCCAAATGTTGGAGTGGCCGTATAAGTTACAGGAGTATTTACGCAAATCGGATTGTTGGAGACAACAATGGTTACTGCGGCATCAAAGGAGGAGCTAATGATCATGGCAATGGGATCTGAGTTAGCCGGATTTCCAGAGACACACTGTTCACTTGAAGTGGCTTCACAAACGACAACATCATTATTATTCGGTTGATAAGAAAGAGAATTGGATGATCCAACAACGCTCCCCCCATTGACTTTCCAATGGTAAACCGGTGCATTCCCACCATTCGTAACGGTTGCGGTATAGATCACCGTGGTTCCAAGGCATGCAGGATTTAAGGAACTGACAACAGACACAGCCACCGGCAGAATGGGATTAACGGTCATTTCAATCTGGTTTGATGGTGCAGGCGACCCTGTTGCGCATGAATAGCTTGATATAAACTGACAGGTAACAATCTGGCCCAATGCAGGTGTGGATGTATAAGTAGGGATATTTAAACCGACATTAATACCATTAACCATCCACTGGTATCCGGGGTTTATCCCGCCATTCACACCAGTAGCAGTAAGCGTTACATTTTCTCCCAGGCAAGAAGGGTTTTGCGAGGCAACAATCGTAACACTTACAGGAAACTCGGTACTTACCAGCATGGTAATACTGTTGGAAGTAACCGGATTATTGGTAATGCAGGATATACTAGAAGTTAACTGGCAGGTTACCTGATCTCCGTTAACCGGTATATAAGCAAAGGAATTGCTGTTGGTTCCAGTAGCGATGCCATTTACTTTCCAGGTATATACAGGAGCCGAACCCTGATTAAAAGAGGAACTGGTAAAAGTCACCAGTGTCCCGGCGCAAACATTGTTTCCTAAGTTAGAAATCGTGATCCCGGCTGTTTGCGGAGGCAAAACCGACATGGTTATAACGTTAGATGTTACCGGGTTTATCAATGGACATGGGATGTCGGCATTCAATGTACATACAACGGCATCACCGTTTGCGGGAATATAGCTGAACTGAGGCAGATTCACTCCCATATCGATACCATTTACCTTCCATTGAAAATTCGGAGCAGGGCCCGCATTTACAGTATTGGCTGTAAACAATACCGGAGGGCCCTGGCATGCAGGATTGGCAGAACATAATATAGATATCCCAACAGGTAAAACGGGTGAGAAATTCATCATTAGGGGTAACGATACAGCCGGATTTCCGGTTGGACATGAAATACTTGAATTAACCTGACATTCAATCATATCTCCATTATTGGGGATATATGTATAAACCGGACCAATCCCTCCAACAAAAATCCCGTTTATCATCCATTGATATATTGGATTGGCGCCTCCATTTACCGGAGTTGCCGTGTATGTGATCGTTTCTCCCTGGCAAGAAGGCATGGAGGATGGTGTAACGGTGACACTCACCGGCATACTTTGAACTACATTCAGGGTTACTTCATTGGAATTAGCCGGATTGCCCTGGATACAAGCAGCGTTCGATGTCATGGCACAACGAACAACATCACCTTCCACAGGCGCATAAGTGAATACAGGATTACCGGTTCCAACATTATTACCATTTACTTTCCATTGATAAACCGGAAAAGGTCCGCCGTTCAATGGAGTTGCATTAAAGGTTACAGTGCCCTGGCATACCGGATTGGAGGAAGATACGATGTAAACGCTCACCGGTAACAAAGGACTTACCGTCATGGTTATCGGATTGGAAGTTGTTGTGTTATTTAACACACACGAGGCGCTAGATGTCATTACACAGACAATTACATCTCCTTGAACAGGTGTATAAGAAAATGTTGTAGAATTACTCCCGGTATTTAATCCATTCACTTTCCATTGATATGATGGTGAGCTGCCTCCATTTTCCGGAGTTGCTGTGTAGGTAACCAGGGTCCCCTGACAAACCGGATTCCCCGATGCAGTAATTGATACCCCAATGATCCCATAGGGTAACACGGTCATGATAATTGAATTTGAATTTGCCGGGTTATTTGTTGCACATTCCTGATCTGATGTAAGCCGGCATAAAACCGCATCTCCATTGATCGGAATATAAGTGAACACCGGACTGCCCGAACCAAGAATGATGGTTCCGTTCACCTTCCAACGGTATAAAGGATCAGGCCCCGCATTGGTTGCTGTAGCAGTATAGGTTACCGAGGTTCCCTGACAACATGGGTTCAAAGACTCAACAATACTTATTGATACCGGAGCTGATGGAATAACGTTCATCGTTATGGCATTGGATGTTGCCGGATTATTAGTTGCACACGTCAGATTGGAAGAAACTATACATGTTACCACATCTCCATTCACCGGTGGATATTGATAAATTGGAAAATTTGTGCCTTTGCTGATTCCATTAACCTTCCAGTTATATGTTGGTGAGGTTCCACCATTCGTAACTGTAGCCGTAAACTGGATAAGTGTTCCGGCACACAAGGTAGTATTGCTCGCCGTGATTGTTACGCCAACGGGCATCAGAGTGGTTACAACCATATTAATGGTATTCGATGTAGCAGGATTGTTGGAAACACATGTTTGATTTGAAGTAAGAACACAAGTAATCTGATCGCCAGCAACTGGACTATATTGAAAAACAGGATTGTTGGTACCCTTAACGATTCCATTCACCCGCCATACGTATGTAGGATTTGCTCCGCCATTGGTAGGGGTTGCCTGGTAAATAATCTGACTTCCGGCGCAAAAAGGATTTTCAGAAGCCGCGATGGTAATATTTACAGGTTGCTCTGAGCCCACAACCAACGCAACAGGATTTGAAACAGCCGGATTACCACTGACACAGTAAGCATTTGAAATTAGTGTAGCTGTAACAACATCTCCGTTTGATGGCGTATAGGAGTATAAAGGACCTGTTGCTCCTATGTTTACACCGTTAACCCGCCATTGGTATGTTGGTGTGGTGCCTCCGTTGGCGGGTGTCGCGGTTAAAGTAACCGGACTTCCCTGGCAAACCGGATTAGCGGAAGCTACGATACTAATCCCGACAGGTTGTGACTGTTCTACAATCATAGTGATCGGATCAGATGTTTTCTGCTGTGGGCTGGCACAAACCAGGCTGGTTGTCAATTTACAGGTTACGGCATCAGTATTAACAGGCACATAGATAAATACAGGATTATTTGTTCCTTTATTTATACTATTCACTCTCCATTGATAACTTGGATTCGCTCCCCCGTTGACCGATGTGGCAGTGTAATGAACAGCGGTACCCAGACAAACAGGATTGGCCGATTCAGTAATCATGATGCCCAAAGGCAGGTTGTCAGAAGCAACCATGGTAATCGGAGGGTCTGATACGACAACTGTTCCGGCTATACATGCCGCGCTGGATGTCATCTGACAAGTAACGATATCACCATTCAACGCCGGATAGGTAAACATGGGGCTATTCGAACCCACAGGAAGATTATTAACCTTCCATAAATAAGTTGGTGAACTGCCCCCATTGGTTGAAATAGCAGAAAATGCAACAGAGGTTCCCGCACAAAATGGGTTTGTCAGGGTCGAAATTACAATACCGGGGGTTGGAGAAGAACTGGTAACCAGGGTGATTGAATTTGAAATAGCCGGATTTCCACTAACACAAACTGCGTTGGAAATGATCGTGCATGTTACAATTTCACCACCGATAACCGGAGAATAGGTGAATGCAGCACTATTCCCGCCCTTACTGATGCCATTAACCTTCCATTGATACGAAGGAGCCGTTCCTCCGTTGGCAGGTGTTGCTGTGAAGGTTACTGTGCTCCCGGAGCAAACAGGATTTTCTGAGACCGCAATTGAAACACTTACAGGAGTACTCTGGTTCCTGATCATTAATATTGGATTTGATGTTACCGGGTTGGGCGAAGCACATCCCAGACTAGAGGTTATTCTACAGGTAATATAATCGCCATCAAGGGGCACATAATTATATGAAGAACCGGTGCCTGAAGTTATTCCGTTTTTCTGCCATTGATAAACCGGACCGTTACCTCCATTTGAAATAGTGGAATTGAAAATCACGGTGGATCCCTGGCAAAATGGATTTTCAGATGCCGCAATGGTAATTGTAGGAGTAAGGACTGAGCTAACAACCATGGTAATCGGATTGGAGGTAATCTGGTTTCCACTAACACACATAAGACTGGAAGTGAGTGTGCATGTTAAAACATCACCATTTGATGGAGTGTATATCATTATTGGGCCTGTTCCGGAAGGACTCCCGTTCCGTTTCCATTGATAAGTTGGGCTGGATCCCCCGTTGACAGCTACTGCCATAAACGTAACTTGTGTCCCGGTACAAACCGGATTCGCCGGCCGAATAAATAGGGTCTGCTGATTAAGTCAACAGGTTTTCAATTCAAGATTTTCCAGGAAAATTACCCGAGCAATTTTCCTGAGAGAGAAATCCGCTAACCATGTTGCTGAAAATGTAACCACCGATAAGATTTGGCAATAGGCACCCAACCCGATTATTTTAATCAGGTTGAGCACTAAAATTATGGTGGCAATCCACGATTCGCTTGTTTGTGCCAGCCTTGCCTTGATCCGGTTTAATCCGTAGGCTGTTTTGCCTTGTCCAAACTTGCCCTCGATTGGATTTCTCTCGCCCGGTCTTACGTGTTCCACATCCACTGCCGTTGGTCTTCCCAGGGGTTTTGCCCTGAGCTTTATTCCAAGTAGCTTCAATTCCGCTCTATTGGCCCGATTACAATATATCTTATCCGCCATCACTTCTTCCGGATAATAACCGAACCGCTGCTTGTACTTCGCAACTGTAGACATCAGCCGGGTTCCCTCGTTAAATGCATCCCATGAAAAATCATCCAGAAAAGCAAAACCATTCATGATTGAGACATTGATTTTTGCGCCAAATTCAACATAAGCATTTGTTTTTCCCCGCACAATCGGTCGCACATGGGGTTGGTGTATGCTCACAATCCGGTGCTCGATACTATGGCTGGATTCGGAAAACATTTGTTGCTGCTGTTCATAAAGGTTCGTAATCACAAAAAGATATTTGTGATCCTTTCTGTTTAGCGGAAACTCATCATATTGATCTAAAAGCCGGTTGATGCTTTTTATGTTCCGGTTCAAATAGCCGAGTTGCTTTTTAACCGCATTGTGTATTTGTTTTTTCGATTTGATCTTTTTCTGAGCTGTTCTGAGATAATTTTTCCGGGCAACATTCCTGTATGTTCTCGGTTTCCGCCCATGAAGACGATGGGAATGCAATTTATCAATCAGCTCTTCTGATTTTTCCCTGGCATCATTAAGCAAATTCAAATCCGTTGGATAAGCAATGTCCTGAGGGCAAGCAGTAGCATCTGTGATCAGGCTTCCTTTGTGGGTTGGAAGACTTTCTATTTCTTTGATTTCCGGCAATACTGAGCCATCGGGTTGAAGACCACCTCCATTGCTGTTTAAGTCACCCCCAGAATCAGCGTTCTTGTCAATTTTGCTGTGCGACAAGCCCAGAATCGCCTCATTAATGAAATTTATCTGATCAATGCCAAGTCTCTTACGGAAATCAACGAAAAGTGAAGGATCAAAAAGAGGTTCTGTACTGAAACTGCTGTATCCAATGAAGTATTGCATATACATGTTTTCTTGTATTTGCAAGACGGTCTCACGATCACTCATGTTGCAAATATGTTTCAGAATCATTGAACCAATGGCAACCCGGGGATTGATGCCTTCAGCGCCCATCGTGCCATTTTTCAGTCTTTCTTCATATGTGCTAACCAAAATATCCCAGGGAATCTTATTCGCCAGAACCACCCAACGGTTATCCGGGTCCAGTGATTGGGCAAATGGACTCTCAAATCCAACCAGTGTTAGTTGGTTTGGACTGATGTAAGGATTTTTAGATGCA
>JBAXFM010000255.1:0-7380 GCA_037139855.1 Bacteroidota bacterium | reverse complement strand
GTATCAAATTTGAGTTTCAGGATCAACGATGAAGATCTGAAACAGGCATTTGCTGACTATGGAGCCGTAACATCAGCTAAAGTGATTAAAGACAATTTTTCAGGAAGATCAAGGGGATTTGGCTTTGTGGAAATGACCAATGATGAAGAGGCTGCTAAGGCCATTGAAGAGTTAAACAATGCAGAATTCGACGGTAAAGTAATGACCGTTTCAGAAGCACGTCCCAAGACAGATCGCAAACCAGGTGGTTTCGGCGATTCACGCGGTGGTGGCGGTCACAGCGATTCACGCGGTGGCGGAGGACATGGTGACTCACGCGGCGGTAGCGGTGGTGGTTACGGTGACAAATCACGCGGTGGATTCAAAAAAAGATTTTAATCAACGTTTTACTTTTCCTGCGCTGAATTCGTAGGTGCCCTTCAGTTTTTTTCATAATATTGTTTATGGAAAAACCGGGCACTTATGAATAAAGGCGTTTTCTTTTCTATCCTTTGCTGTTCCCTAATTTTCAGCGCGTTCCCTCAATCAGTACCCGATTTCCGGCGTTCCGATGCCATTGCAAAAGCAGTTCCCGATTCGGTTGAAATTTCCATTAAAACGCTTTCCGATTATTTTCTGGCAAACCTTTTCACTCAAAAGGAGTTGATCAGGGCATATTACTATTGGACCGCCAATGAAATTGTGTACGATGTTGACAACATGTTCACGTTCCGGTCATCTGACAATCCGGCATCGTTAATTATCGAAACGCTGCGCGAAAGGAAAGCTGTTTGCCAGGGATATGCCGCCCTGTTTCATGAACTGTGTGAAAATGCCGGAATTGAAAGTTATGTGGTGTTGGGTTATACCAAACAAAATGGCATAGTGATCAATGTCAACCACGCCTGGGTGGTGGCCCGGATCGATACCGGCTGGTATTTTTTTGATCCTACCTGGGCAAGCGGATATATCATGAATGGAAAATTCAACCAAAAATTCACCAACGAATATTACATGGTGAAGCCGGCTGTTTTTATTAAAACCCACATGTCGTTCGACCCGCTTTGGCAATGTTTGTATTACCCCTATTCTGCCCAACAGTTTTCGCAGGGTAATCCGGTGAGGAAAGAGGATAAAAACTTCTTTAATTTCCGCGACAGCATCAGCGCGTACAATCGGTTGACAAAACCGGAAAAAGAGGTTGCTTCCCTGCGCCGGCTTGAAAATAACGGCGTGGTCAATAATAGTCTTGCTGATTATCAGCGTTATTTGAAACAAGGAGTCGAAGTTGACAGGATCAATCGTCAAACGGAGATTCAGAATAAATTGGTAAAGGAATTTAACCAGGCGATCTATCATTACAATGCGGCAACTTTTCTGTTCAATGATTTTATCAATTACTGGAACCGTCAGTTCCAACCGGTTCGTCCTGACATGAAGATCAGGCAGATGCTTGATACCTGTGATTACCATCTCGGCATTTGCCAAAATATTCTTTCAGAAATCGAACCGCAGGAGGAAACCCTCCGGCAAAACATGGCCATGTTAACACAACCAGCGGCGGACCTCAGGAGAAATATTGACAAACAAAAAGAATTTTTACGCGATTATTTTGCAACACCCAAAGCTTTACGCCCCAAACTTTTCGGAAAATATTCATCAACCCATTAGCCCATTAGCACATCAGCACATCAGCACATTAAAAAAGAACGCCATGAAAAAAATCCATCTCTACATCGTCTTTGCAGCCATCGCGATTTTCAGCGCTATCATGCTTGTCCGCGCCCACAGTGGTTTGAATAATCAAACGCTTGTCCGGGTCAGTCCAGCTTTTCGCGAATATGTTCAGGGTTTTACCTCCGGAATTGTTTCCACCAAAACACTTGTCAAAGTGCGACTCGCTGATAATTTTGCCGACACGGTATCATTCAATACCCCCCTGACGGCAACCTACTTTAAATTCAAACCTGAAATCAAGGGGAAAACCTACTGGAGCGACAGCCGGACCCTGGAATTTTTACCGGACGAAAAATTGCCACAGGATCAGGTTTACACCGTTGAGTTTTATCTGTCAAAGATATTAACCGTTCCCGATTCATTGAATACCATGGTTTTCCAGTTTCATACGATGTTGCAGGAACTTTCGGTGGAGGTTGACAACCACAAGGCATATTCGCACAACGATCTTTCAAAAGAACATTTGAACGGCACGCTGCAAACTTCTGACGTTGCCGACGGCCAGGAGGTAGAAAAAGTACTGAAAGCCAGTCAGGGAGGAAGGGATTTACCTGTAGTCTGGACACACGATGACAAGAAAAATTCACATCTTTTCCAAGTCGATTCCATCGTCAGGGGAAAAGAATCAAGTGAGGTAAAACTCGAATGGGACGGATCGCCGGTAGATTCAAAAACAGAAGGGAAAACGGCTGTGGAAATTCCGGCGCTGGGCGACTTCAAGGTTCTTTCGGCTGGCAGTTTTCCCAATGCAGAACAATGTTTCAGGGTCCAGTTCTCCGACCCGCTGAAATCAGATCAGAACCTCGACGGGCTTTTCAAAGTGGGGAAATACAACAATCTCCGGTACAACGTGGAAGATAACCTGCTGTGGATCTATATTCCTGAGACTGAAAATAAAGAGGTCAGGCTGACCCTTGAACCATCCATCCGCAACATCAACATGGTGGAATTGGGCAAGCGGGTGGTTGAACAGATTGGAGTTGACAACACAAAGCCTAATGTTCGTTTTTCCGGCGACGGGGTGATTCTCCCGAGTTCCAATGGCATGTTGCTCCCGTTTGAGGCCGTAAATCTGAATGCGGTCGACATCAAAGTAATCCGGATCTATGCAAACAACATCCTGCAGTTTTTACAGGTCAATGATTTAAACGACAATTCACAATTAGCCAGGGTTGGCCGGGTTGTATTGAAAAAAACCATTCCCCTTGGCGGTGTTACCGATTATGGCAAGTGGAACCGCTACTCCATCGATCTTTCGGCGCTCATGCGTACCGAACCCGGGGCTATTTATTCCGTAATCCTCAGGTATAAACAAGAATATTCAACCTACCCCTGTGCGGAATCGGATAGTTTACATACAACTGTCAACAATATGATGATGATTGAAGACCCCGACAAGGATAGTGACGAGAACTGGGAATACTACGACAGTTATGACGAGAATGATTATCGCGACGGAGGCTGGCAAAACTATCATTGGGAGGAACGCAACAATCCGTGTAAGGCTTCTTATTACTTCAATAAATCGATCAGCCGGAACGTGCTTGCCTCCGACCTGGGGATGATTGCCAAAGCCGGAAGCGACGGCAATTACCATGTATATATCACGGATCTGGTTTCAACCAAACCACTTTCAGGAGTTTCGGTCGAATTTTTCAATTTTCAATTGCAAAGCATGGGGAAGGCTTCTACAGACGGAGAAGGCATGGCCACCATCGCGCTGAAGAAACAGCCCTTCATTGTGGTTGCCCGGAGTGGTTCACAAACCGGTTACCTGAAACTGACCGATGGAAATACGCTTTCGCTCAGCATGTTCGATGTAAGCGGCCAGCCTGTTCAGAAGGGACTTAAAGGATTTATCTATGGCGAACGGGGTGTATGGCGGCCAGGCGACTCCATCTACCTGACTTTTGTACTGGAAGATAAAACACATCAGCTTCCGTTGCATCATCCGGTCACGCTGTCATTGTTTAATCCAAACGGCCAGTTGATCAACCGGATGGTCAGAACAAATGCTGTGAATGGCTTTTACAACTTCAGCACGGCAACCGCTGATGATGCTCCTACCGGAAACTGGCTTGCAAAGGTGAATGTCGGAGGCGCTGAATTCCAGAAAAACCTGAAAATCGAAACGGTGAAGCCAAACCGGTTGAAGATCAATTTCGATTTCAAGACCGACCGGCTGGTGAGGGATAAAGTGCCTTCGGCAATGCTCGAAGCCCACTGGCTCACCGGAGCTACGGCTCGAAACCTGAAAGCCAAAGTGATGCTAACCCTGACGAAATCGGTCACTGCTTTCAAAAACTTTCCGGGTTATGTGTTTGACAACCCGACCGTAGGTTTTGCGGCTGAAAATATCACGGTGTTCGATGGCAGGCTGGATGCAAACGGACAAACGCTGGTCACGCCGAAGATTCATGTGACAAACATTGCTCCCGGAGCGCTCAAGGCGAGTTTCGAGACCATGGTTTTTGAGGATGGCGGAGATTTCAGTATTGACCGTTTTAGCATCCCCTATTACCCCTATCAATCCTATGCCGGGTTAAGTATTCCACAAGGCGCTGGCACCGACAGGGTATTGTACACCGACAAAACCTATGACATCAGTCTGCTGAATGTGGATGCCACAGGCGCGCTGGTTCCTTCAAACCGGTTGAAAGTGGAGGTCTATAAACTTGACTGGCGCTGGTGGTGGGATGATTCTGAAACCGGTTCGGCCGATTTTATCTCCACCACCTATATCAGGCCATCGGATTCTGCAACCGTGGCAACGGTGAATGGAAAAGCTACCTTCCCATTCAGCACGATGTATGATGACTGGGGCCGGTACCTTATCAAGGTTACCGATAAAAAATCCGGCCATGCCGCAGGAAAAGTGGTATATGTTGACTGGCCCGGTTATTTCCGGATGCCGGGAGGCGAGAAACAGGCAGCCGCCATGCTTACCCTTACCACCGATAAAAGTCAGTATAAAGTGGGCGAAAAGGTGAAACTTACTTTACCCTCCTCTCCTGATGGAAGGGCATTGGTGACGATTGAAACAGGGTCGAACATTCTGAAATCATTCTGGGTGCCCACCAACAAGGGAACCACGGATATTTCCATTGATGCCACCGAAGCCATGTCGCCTAACTGTTATGCTTACGTAACCCTGATCCAGCCACATGCGCAGACCAGGAACGACCTGCCTATCAGGTTGTATGGCGTGATTCCGGTTCAGGTTGAAAACCCCGATACCCATCTCAAGCCGGAGATTACCATGCCAAACGAACTCGAACCTGGGAAAGAGGTGACCATTCAGGTAAAGGAAGCAACCGGCAAACCCATGACATACACCCTGGCGATGGTGGATGAAGGATTGCTTGATCTTACCCGTTTTAAAACACCTGACCTATGGAGCGTATTTTATGCACGGGAAGCGCTGGGGGTAAAAACCTGGGATCTGTTCGACCAGGTGATGGGAGCGTTCAGCGGGGAGTTGCAGCGAATTCTCAGCATCGGTGGTGACCAGGACGTTTTGAACAAGGGCGGACTGAAGGCCAACCGGTTTAAACCCATGGTGAAGTTTCTGGGCCCGTTTGAATTAAAGAAGGGGCAGAGCAAGACACATTTGTTCAAAATGCCCGAGTATATCGGTTCGGTGCGTGTGATGGTGGTGGCGGGTCAGGATGGAGCCTATGGCAGTGAAGAAAAGACGGTAGCCGTGAAAAAACCGCTGATGGTTTTGGGAACCCTGCCAAGGGTGCTTGGACCGGGTGAGACCGTCAAATTACCGGTAACCGTATTTGCCATGGACAAATCCATCAAAACTGTGAATGTGGAACTGATCGTGAATGACTTGTTCACGATTACCGGGGGAAATACCCGGCAACTTTCATTCAGCGGTATCGGAGATCAATTGGTTGCCTTCGATCTTACGGTTGTTCAGGCGGTGGGCGTCGGCAGGGTTAAAATCGTTGCCACCAGCGGAAAGATGAAAGCGGAACATGTGATTGAAATTGGCGTTCGCAACCCGAATTTACCGGTTACCGATGTTTTTGAAAAAACCATTCAACCGGGAACCACCTGGACGACCGATTTCCGTGCCCCCGGAATTCCGGGTACCAACAAAGGAACCCTGGAAGTCTCCTGCATTCCGCCGTTAAACCTCGAAAAGCGGCTGTATTACCTTATCCATTATCCTTACGGCTGCATTGAGCAAACCACTTCTTCGGCTTTTCCGCAGTTGTATCTGGGCAATTTACTTGAGCTTACCGATTCTGAGAAACGGGAGATGGAATATAATATCCGGGCCACCATCCAGCGGCTGAAATCATTTCAGATGTCGAATGGCGGAATGGCCTATTGGCCGGGATCACAATACGCCGACGACTGGGGAACCAGCTATGCCGGACATTTCCTTATGGAAGCTGAACAAAAGGGATTTTCCCTCCCGGTGAACTTTTTATCGGGCTGGAAGGAATTTCAGCGGCAGCGCGCAGTTTCGTGGAGTTACGATGCTTCTTATTACAACAATGATCTGATGCAGGCCTACCGTTTATACACCCTGGCCTTAGCCAAGGCGCCTGAACTGGGAGCCATGAATAAATTGCTGGAAAAGAAGAATCTGGATGCTTCTGCCCGGTGGCAATTGGCTGCGGCCTACCAGCTTGCCGGAAAGCATGAGGTGGCTTTGCAACTGATCAATTCATTGTCAACCTCGGTTAAACCTTACAGTGAACTCTATTATACCTATGGCTCCGACCTGCGCGATAAAGCAATGATTGTTGATGTGCTGTGTCTGCTGGATATGAAAACCAAGGCTGCCCCGCTGGTGAAGGAAATTTCGGCATCCTTGTGCAACAATGAATGGTACAGCACCCAATCCACCTCATTTGCCCTGATGGCCGTTGCCAGGTATACAGGAAATTCAGGCGGTACAGGAATCAATGCCTCATTGCGGGTGAATTCAGACCCGCCGGAAGAGATGGAGTCGACAAAACCCATGGTGAGCAGCAAAATCGATGTCAAACCTGGTAAAAAGGGGGTTATCCAGTTATCCAACAAGGGTAAAAACATTCTTTTCGGCAGGCTTATCCTCACCGGAATTCCGGCGCAGGGCGACTCAACTTCTGCGGCCAATAATCTGAAAATTGCGATGATTTTCAAGTCGATGGGCGGAGAGGTCATCAAACCACAGATGCTTGCCCAGGGAACAAACTTTTTGGCTGAAGTGTCTGTGACCAATCCGGGTTTGCGGGGGTCGTACAAGCAGTTGGCGTTGTCGCAGGTTTTCCCTTCGGGATGGGAGGTGATCAATGCCCGAAGCAGTGATCTGGCGCAGTCAAACGCCACTGCCTCCACTTTTAATTACCAGGATGTACGCGACGACCGGGTCAATACCTTTTTTGACCTGGAGCCCGGACAAAGCAAAACCTTCAGGGTGATGCTGATGGCCACCTATCTTGGCAGGTTTTACCTGCCGGCAACCGGTTGCGAGGCCATGTATGACAACACCATCAGCGCGCGGGTTCCCGGGCGGTGGGTTGAGGTGGTGCCGGCTTTGAAATAAAAATTCAACATTGAGGCCACTCCGAAATGTTATTTTTGGTGAATCTACCCACCCCCGGCCCCTCCCTTGAAAAGGGAGGGGAGAAGTGCTACTAAGCACAACAGCAAGATATA
>JBAXFM010000254.1:0-7390 GCA_037139855.1 Bacteroidota bacterium | reverse complement strand
CTTCCCCAAGAGGGAGGGGCAAGTGGAGTGGCTATTTTTCTTCGAAGATAACGGTCAGCAGTGTTTGCCCAACGACTTTGAGCGTGTTTTTATCCAGTTTATCAAAGGTATCTCCGGTGGTATGCCAGTATGGATAAAAGCCTGTATCGCTGTTCTTATCCAGGTGGATGAGATCGAGCGTAGGAATATTCCTGATTTTATTGATGGGCACATGATCATCTGTGATGGTTCCCCCTGTTTCAAAAAGGAAGTAGGAAGAATAACCGATCCGGTTACCGGCAGCCCAAACTGATTTCACAATATCCGCAGCATATTGCATGGAATATCCTTCCATCAGGAAGGTCGCATTTTTAGCGCCAACCATGTCGAGCAGGATGCCATATTTGGCATAATAATCGGTTTTATGCGGATTGTTGGCCCAGTATTCTGCTCCCTGACCCCAAAATTGATCGGAATTGGCTACAGTTTCATCCTGAGGAGGACCGTAATCCTCTACGTCAAATAAAATAATATCGACACCAATCGGAGGGTTCAGCAGATTCAACTGACGCGCCACTTCCATCAGCACACCCACACCACTGGCGCCGTCATTGGCTGCATCTACCGGTTTTTTCCTGTTTTTGGGGTCAGGGTCATGATCGGCATATGGTCGCGAATCCCAGTGTGCACACAGCAGAATCCGGTTGTTGGTCTCGGGGTGCCAGCTGGCAATGATATTCTGAAATTTCAATGGAGTTTTATTGTATGCATACACCTGTCCCTTCTGAACGATTACATGTTCGGTGTAGGTTTTCATTTTGCCGATCAGGTAGGCTGCGCATTTGTCATGCGCAGATGTGTTGGGCACCCTGGGTCCGAATGCCAGCTGGATCCGGCAGGATTCGTAAGCTGAATCGGCATTAAAAACCGGCACTTCCACTTTAGGACGAGCGGCGACGGAATCCTGTTTTGAAGCTTCCTGTTTTACCGGTTGGTTGCAGCTTCCGGCCAGAAGAGCAAGGGCGATGATGAAAAGGGTTAGATGTTTCATAATTTTTTTTTACCCCACCCCCGGCCCCTCCCCAAAAAGGGAGGGGAGGAGGGGGCATTTAAACTATTTTGCATTAATTAATTGTGCCGGTTCACCAAATTTTCCGCTGAATACAATTTCACTGAGTTCTTTTCTTTTTCGTTCCTGGTGTTCGCGTTGTTTCAGCTTTTCCGAAAGCATTTCCGCGTCGCCCAGGTACCCTGCCGAGATAATGGTGAGAGGCTGGTAAGTATCTGGTATTTCAAAGATTTCCATCACTTTATCTGTTGAAAAGCCACCCATCTGGTGCACATAAAGTCCCTGGTTCATGGCTTCGATGCTTAGATGGGCAACCGACTGACCGGTATCGTACTGAAAATAATCACTCACATTGCCGTCCCAGGAGGAAATTTTATATCCGAAGGCAAGGATCAGCACGGGAACATGTTCATTCCATTCCTGGTTGCCTTCGGCAAGGCATGAAAATATTTTTTGCCAGGATTCATCGTGGTTTTGACCGATGATAAAACGCCATGGCTGTTCATTTCCGCCTGATGCCGACCAGCGGGCCGCCTCAAACATGCTGATTAATTTTTCTTTTTCAACGGGTTTGTCAAGAAATGCCCGGGGACTCCATCGGTTTCCTGCCAGTTGGTTAATTGGATATGAGGTAATTGTTTTTTTGTTCATTATGGCTATATTGCCCTCCCCCCCTCCCCTTGGAGGGGGGGAGGGGTGAAGGTATTATTTGAAAAATGTTTTCTTAATCGTTAACACAAGGGTAATGGCAATTATCAGGCCGGCCAGATAAGACATAAACCAGGCAATATAATCACCATGTTTAACGTAAAACGTTAATTTGTCATTTGAATTGATGGTTCCTTTCAGAACGCCGGGAACCCAATAGGCTGTAACCTGATGAATATCACCACGCTGGTCGATGAATGCTGAAATGCCGGTGTTGGCTGAACGGGCAATACTCCGGCGGGTTTCGATCGCCCGCAGATGGGCAAAAGAAAAATGTTGCCGGTGCCCGGCGGTGTTGCCCCACCATCCATCGTTGGTGATGATGATCATGACCTCAGCTCCGTTTCTGACAAATTCCGCGAAAAACTCACCGAAAATCGATTCGTAACAAATGGCAGGACCAACTTTTACTGTATTTACGGTTGTGTAAACTTTCCGGATGGAATCCTGGCCAAGGCTCCCGACGGTTCCACCCAGGTCGATGGCAAAATTTTCGAGCCATTTGAATCCTTTGAATGAAGGCAGTATCTCTACCCCTGGGGTGAGTTTCGATTTATGATACAACTGAAGTGAATCGAGGCTGTTGATCATGATGGCCGAATTATAGGCATTGTAATGACCATCGGTGTCGGTGAATTTCCGGGCCCAGCGCTGCAATGATTTTCCAGGTGGAATCTGGTAGTAAGTCGATCCGCCGATCAGCATGTTCAACCGGGGAAAAGGCGTGATGGCCTGCTTTAGCAAACGGATACTGGTAAAAGAGGTCAGGTCATTTTCCCACATGTTCTCCTGGATCGCTGATTCTGGCGCCACCAGAAAATTGGTCGAGCTGTCCATGACAGGAAGCGCCAACGCCATGATTTTCCCAATAACTTCCTGTGGTGGCAGACTGTATTGTTCGGAGTAGGGGTCGATGTTTGGCTGGACAACTACGAAGTTAACCGGATGCTTTGTTTCGGTGTAGGTGGAATAGGTATAGTATGAGAAGATGAGTGGTATTGCAAGCCAAAAAAAGATGAATATCGAATATTGAATATTGAATTTTGAATATCGAACGGGGGGGGCGGTATTCGCGTTTTGCATTTTGCGTTTTGCATTTTGCATTTTGCACTGATTGATCAGCTTGAAAATCAAAATATTGCCAACCAATACCCATAAGGTGCCCCCGATAGCGCCGGTATATTCGTACCATTGTACCCATTTATAGTATGTGGCAAAGCCATTTCCAAGGTTGAGCCACGGCCAGTTGAGGTCCCAGTTCAGATGGAGGTACTCGAAGGCGATCCAGTAGGAGAGGAGGGCGGCATATCCGGCAGGTTCACTATTGAGTTTCTTACGTGTATAGTGAAAAGCCTGGAATACAATGGCCATGAAAAGTGAATTCAGCACGATGGCCATCAGCGCACCCACGAAAGTGGAATTTACAATCCACCAGGTGGTGAGCAGGTTCCAAAGGAAAAACCCAGGATAAGCGTAGAAAAGGGCGCTGAATTTTACAAACTTCTCCGGGAGCCGGAACATCTGGTCTTCGACCATCAGCAATGGGACCAACCCGATGAACAGCAGACCCGGGAACCCCCGTTCGGGCCATCCGAGTGACAGGATCGCCCCGCTGAGGAGGCTTAACAGGATCAGGTGAGATTTCCGGAATTTCAAGGAGGGGCTTTTTAACAGACTACAAATGTATAGAATTTGGCAATTGATTTTCCGGATACCGCACCATCACAATTTTTCTCACCTCCCGATAGAGTGTTTCACGCAACTTGTCGATGTTTTGCTTTGAAGTTGCAGAAATGAAGAGTGATGGAAGGTTTTCTTGCGCCATCCAAGTTTTTTCCAACTCCTCAAGGGTCAGATTTGCTTTGGTGACGGGACTCAGGTCGTCGGCATCCTTTTCGGTAAACCGGTAAGCATCAATTTTATTGAAAACCATGATGGTCGGTTTATCTGAGGCTTTAATATCGGTAAGGGTTTGCTTTACCACATTGATTTGTTCCTCAAAATCTCGGTGACTGATATCGGCAATATGCACCAGGATATCTGCTTCACGAACCTCATCAAGGGTTGACTTAAAGGACTCCACGAGGGAATGCGGAAGTTTTCGGATAAAACCGACCGTATCAGAGAGTAAAAACGGCTGGGTTTCGATAACTACTTTACGAACAGTGGTATCCAGGGTGGCAAATAATTTATTTTCAGCAAAAACCTCCGATTTGCTGAGCACATTCATGATGGTTGACTTGCCCACATTGGTATAACCCACCAGCGCCACCCGAACCATGTCGCGACGGCTTTTACGCTGTGTAGCCATTTGCTTGTCAATCTCTTCCAGTTTGTCTTTCAATAAGCTGATTCTGTAACGCAGAATCCGCCGGTCGGTTTCGATTTCCTGCTCACCGGGGCCACGAAGACCTATTCCACCCCGTTGTTTTTCGAGATGGGTCCACATGCGGGTAAGCCTTGGCAGCATGTATTCATTTTGAGCAAGTTCCACCTGGGTACGGGCATAGGATGTAACGGCCCGACGGGCAAAAATATCGAGAATCAGGTTGTTGCGGTCAAGAATTCTGCATTTCAATACATTCTCGATGTTCCGGATCTGACTTGGAGAGAGTTCATCATCAAAAACGGCCATATCCACAGGGTTATCCTGCATCCATGTCTGGATCTCTTTCAGTTTGCCACTTCCGACATACGTGCGTGAATCGGCATGATCCAGTTTCTGCGTGAATTGTTTTACAGGGATTCCTCCGGCAGTATCAACCAGGAATGCCAATTCATCAAGATATTCATTGGTTCGTTCCAGATCCTGAGAATGGGTTGCCAGTCCGATCAGGACAGCAGTTTCTTTAACGGGCGCTGTATCTTGCATTAAAAGGGTTTGAATCCGATGATCTCACGCACCTCGCGGACAGTCTTAGCAGCAGAGGCCCGGGCTTTTTCAGCTCCCATTGCAGCCACTTTTCTCAGGTAAATTTCATCGGCGGCCAAGGCCATCATCTTCTCCCTGAATGGGGTAGTGAACAGGATAATATCTTCGGCCAGCTGTTTTTTCATGTCGCCGTACCGGATGGTCCCTGACTGATATGTGTCTTCAAAATGCTTCGTGGTGTCGGGAGAGGAGAAGTAACTCATCAGGTCAAAGAGGTTCACAACTCCCTGTGAACGTGGTTGTGTGGGGTCAACAGGGCCTGAGTCGGTGACGGCTTTCATCACCTTTTTACGAATCACCTCCGCAGGGTCGGCCAGAAATATGGAACTGTTTTCATTGTCGGATTTCGACATTTTAAGGCTGCCATCAAGCCCGGGGATTTTTACCAGGTTTTCACCAAAATTATAGGCTACCGGTTCGGGAAAATAATCAACGGAATAGAGGCGGTTGAAGCGGTTCGCAAAGGTACGGGTCATTTCCAGATGCTGTTCCTGATCTTTTCCAACCGGGACTTTGGCAGCGCGGTGAATGATGATATCGGCGGCCATCAGGGTAGGGTAGGTGAGCAGTCCGGCATTCACATTCTGCGGTTGCGTACGTATTTTTTCCTTGAAGGAAGTGCAGCGTTCAAGCTCGCCAATGTAAGCGTTCATGTTCAGTAACAGGTAAAGTTCTGCTGTTTCCGGAAGATCACTCTGAACATAGAGGGTGGCTTTTTCAGGGTCAAGTCCGCAGGCCAGAAATTCGACCAGTACGGTTTTTACATTGCCATGAAGGTCGGCAGGCGTAGGGTGCGTTGTAAGAGAATGATAATCAGCAATAAAGAAATAGCATTGATTCTCTTCCTGCATTTTAACAAAACTTTTCAGCGCTCCGAAGTAATTTCCAAGGTGCAGGTTTCCGGTTGGCCTGATGCCACTGACGACAATTTCCATCTGTTTATTAAAAATTAAAAATTAAGAATTAAAAAATACGAATGACGAATGACAAGTGACGAATGACATTAGCACATCAGCACATTACCACATCAGCAATTTATCACATTTTAATCTCATCTCCATTCTTATTAATAAAGTGGTATTCCAGGAAGTGTGAGGCATTTTGTGGCTTGATGGTAACCCATTGTTTGTATTTTCGCCACCATTTCCATCTGAAATTAAACCATCCGTGGGTGAGAAAGGCATGTAAATATGGATGGACGATCAGGGTGAGGTTTTTTTCATTCTGTTCCCTGACGAGGTATCCAAGATTATTTTCGATATCATCGGTAAGCAGGATTGTTGGCCTGATTTTACCGGTACCATCGCAGGCAGGGCATTTTTCCAGGATCTGGACACTCATTTCAGGACGTACACGCTGCCGGGTAATTTGCACCAGACCAAATTTGCTTGGTGGCAGAATTGAATGCTTGGCACGGTCGCGTTTCATTTCATCGCGCAACTTTTCAAAAAGCTTCCGCCGGTTCAACCCAAGGGTCATATCAATAAAATCGATTACGATGATGCCGCCCATGTCGCGAAGACGCAATTGTCTCGCTACTTCTGTGGCAGCTTCCAGGTTTACCTCCATCGCATTTGTTTCCTGGTTCTGGTCCTGATTCACGCGGTGACCACTGTTGATGTCAATGACATGCAGTGCCTCGGTGTGCTCAATGACCAGATAAGTGCCACTTTTAATGGTGACGATTTTACCAAAGGAGTTTTTGATTTGTTTGTCAATGCCATACTGATCAAAAACAGGAATCTTTCCGGAGTGAAGTTTAACAATATTCACCTTTTCAGGAACAATACGTTGAATATAGGCCCTGATCTCATCATAAAGCACCGAATCGTTGACTACAATATTGCTATATGATTCGTTCAGTGCATCGCGCAGAATGGCCGATGTACGATCAATTTCACCGATAATTTTTTGAGGTGGTTTGGCAGTTGCCAACTTCTGGGTTATCACTTCCCAGCGTTTATATAAACTACGCAGATCGGAGTCAAGATCGGCAACCAGTTTGCCTTCAGCAACTGTACGGATGATAATTCCGCAGTTTTTCGGTTTGATGCTGGCTATCAGGCGCTTTAACCGGTTTCGTTCTTCGGCGCTTTTTATTTTTTGTGAGACAGAAATTTTATCTGAAAAAGGCATCAAAACCAAAAACCTTCCGGCAAATGCGATTTCGGAGGTAACGCGGGGCCCCTTAGTTGAAA
This sequence comes from Bacteroidota bacterium, assembly GCA_037139855.1. GTDB lineage: Bacteria > Bacteroidota > Bacteroidia > Bacteroidales > FEN-979 > CAIVAT01. Next base: position 504 of record JBAXFM010000254.1, on the reverse strand, counting down.
TAGGTTCTTTGGCAATCTGCACAACAATATCCATGTTGGGTTTGAGAACCTGAGTGATCTTTCCGGTTTTCTGGATATCCTCTTCTAACGTAAAATCACCAATGGACAGAACCCCGCTGTTTGGAGTCTGTCCTTTTTTGATGTATTTCAGCAAAGAGAGAATCTGGGGTCCGAGATCAAGGTAGTGCAAAAATGCATCTTTCTCATAACCAACATCCACAAAGGCAGCATTTAATCCCGGCATAATCTTTTTGATTTTGCCAAAATAAATATCACCAACGGAATATTCGTTGTTGGATTTCTCCTTATTTAACTCTACGAGAAGTTTATCTTCAAGTAAGGCGATCTCAACTTCAGACGAAGTTGAATTGATGATTAATTCCTTATTCACAGTTTTCCATGTATTACAAAGATAGTACTGACAATAGGTCAGTAACCGTGGATGACTTAAGGAATTGCAGCAGCAGGAAGGCTATTTCTTCTTATGTCTGTTCTTGCGCAAGC
>JBAXFM010000253.1:0-7418 GCA_037139855.1 Bacteroidota bacterium | reverse complement strand
GCAGAACTGGTCGGTTTTCCATTGGTTTCAATGGTTTCGTTCAAATATGGACCAGTACGGTAGTTGATGTAACCATCCGGCTGCTGTCGATCCATGTAAACCTGCTGGGAATTCATGGCGCCCAGGGGATCCATGTATGCGTAAGCCATCATCACCAGACTTTCATGAAACACCTGTCCGCCATACCCCCAGCCCCACCTGGGTTCGCGGGAAAAAACATAATAGTTGTGCCGGCATTCGCCTTCGGGCGGCATCATGCATTGCCGCATCAGCGAAAAGGAGCTCCAGTAGAGCATCTCCTTGTCTTTGTCGGTGAAATTCAGTTTTGGGATCTTTGCGTAGGCTTGTTCGGAGGATTGGAGGAGGTTTTTGAGGAGATCACCCCCGCCCCCTCTCACAGGGAGTCTGGAAGTTAGTTCGCCGGCTGGCAATGCCTCACCCCCGACCCCTCTCCCCTGGGAGAGGGGAGTTTCCGGTTCCCGGATATTTGCTTCGCAAAGGTTGATTGTTATATTGAATTTTGTTGATTCGCCGGGTTGAAGGGTAAAGGTTCTGAATCCGATGATGCCATTGATAAAGGGGGTATTTCGTTTTTGACTGGCGATGGATTGTTTGAATCCGGCAAGCGTTCCGGATTTTGGTACTGGATGATTTTTGTTTGTCTGTAACAGAAAAGTGCTCACACTGTCAAAGTCAAGCGTGGATTGGAAACTACCTGTAAGATTTTCCACCACAGGAATGTGGTGTTCCACCATCCAGCCATCGCGCTTTTTCCACAGGGGAAAAGTATAACCATCCGTATAATCCTGGTGTTCGATCTTCAGGGAACTATCGGACGAAGGGTAGTACAGATAGGGGAGAGCCGATACGGTTACAGGGAAAGAGCCTTCATTTATTAGCCGGCATTGCAGGATGGCTGTTTCGGAACTGTAGACAGCAACGAACATTTCAACCCGTAAATCCTGCTGCGGATAATAAAAATACTTCACCAGGTCACTGTATGAAGCAGTCACCACCGGTTCCCGGTAAAGTTCCTGTAGCCTGAACACCAAACGCTTTCCAAATTGAAAGGCGATTCCAAGGTTCGGCCCTTCTTTGGAAACAAATTCCACTCCCGCTTCATCATCCGTCCATTGAAACTGATATCCCTGGTCGGTTTTATAATGTGAACGTTCAGGCGGCGCGGCATAAGTGGTAAACAGCGCATCGGTTTTTACAGCGCGCAGGTTGGAGAGAAATTGTGACTGGAGGCTTGGTGCAAACTGTTGCAGGGCAAGGAGTAGAAATAATTTGATGATTTTCATAAACGAATAATGATTTGACTATGTTTAGACCTTCCAGGTTTTTAAAACCTGGAAGGTCTCATCGGTAGTTACGATATCAACCCCGCCTTCCTTATCTCATCCTTCAAAGCCGGTAACGCTGGTCGCCGGTTGTATAACTCATGAATCAAGCGATGGGTTTCGGTTTTGCGCCCTTTAATTTGTACCGCCATTTTCAGATAGATGCAAATACGTTGATAAGCATCCCGTCCTCTTTCAGCTTCGATGGTTCGTGTTGTTCTGTCACTGATTAATTCAAATGCCTCATGCGGATAAATGTTCAGGATAGGGGTGACGAGTTCTGTGAAATTCCAGGTGCTGTCGGCATGTTTTTGCGCAAGTTTCAGTATCTCATCGAATCTCTTTTCCTTCTCAAGTACTTTTACATTGAAAACGATATCCTTTGCGACACCGTTGATAAAAAGTTGCTTTTCAGCATCGTCAAGGTATCCCCGCAAAGCATCGTAAAGTTCGATATTCCGTTCTCTGAGTGCGCGATGCCACAGCACCTGCTTGAAAAAGCCGAGGTCCAGATCAGGGTAGAGCCGTTCATGTAGAAACTGGGCATAATCATTAGGTTCACGTGTGAACAAAATTTTCGCATCACGTAGAAAAGCGACAACATCGTGTTCAAAATTGTAAGCCAGCAACTTTTTGGCGACATGCATATCCTCCAGGAAATACTGACTTGCTTTTTTAACCCATTCCGTTTGGTCAGGATGAAAGGCATACAACTTAACAACCAGTTGTAGCAACAGCGATTCGTCAATTCCGGAGCTTTCCAGTTTTTGAATCGCAAGATCAGCGGTTTCCCTTGTTTCGGCCAGACTTATCAGCAGTGGTTCAAAATATTTCAGGTAACCCTTGTCACCCTCATACATGTGTTGATAATGGTCGAAAATAATCTCCATGGCACGAAATGCCTGATCGGAAGATATAACCGTTGCATGAATCACGGCAATGGCTTTCTCCATCATTTCACCATGATCCTGTAACAGTCTCCGGGTAGTATCTCCGAAAATATCGTCTAAGCCGGGAATCTCCGCTTTAAAACAGGCATCATAGGCGCCAAGGATGCTGCTAATGGCAACGATCAGATGCGCGTTGTTGATTTGTATGCGTATTTGTTCACTCCAGAAGGTGAAAATCTCATTAATCTGGTCGTCGGCATGATATTCCATGGCCTCATAATCTTCAATATAGCCATTATGACGTGGCGTATAATCCTGCCAGTCAAAATTTTCAAAATCGAGACATTCAAGTTCATCTTTAAGATTTCTACAAAACCCGATGATGAGATTCACGGGGTAATTCTTTTTCTCAGGGCTTTCATCATCCTGATTGTCCGGGGTGCAGTATTCAATAAACTGGTTTCGCAGCCCTTCATTTTTGAGCAGAATCGAAAGAAGGAATTCAATCTTTACAGATGCTTCCTGGTCTTTGAAAAATTGATTAAAGTCCATAATTGTCGTTTTTATTTGACCTTTAATATTTTTAAAATACTGATCGTCTGGCGTTTAAACCTTTTTCTCCGCACCTTCCCTATTGCTTCCCTATTGCTTCCCTATTGCTTCCTTATTACTTCCCTATTACTTCCCTATTACTTCCCTATTACTTCCCTATTACTTCCCTATTGCTTCCTTATTACTTCCCTATTGCTTCCTTATTAACTTCCTTAGTTGCCCATCCTTCCCTATTCCATTTATTACCCAATCCTTAGTTTCCTATCTCCCCCCTTCTCCCTGGGGAGAAGGGGTCGGGGGATGAGGCATTTTGAACCCCTGGGGGAAGGGCTGGGGAAGGGGGCTGTTGAAACTACTTTCCCCTCACCAAAACCGTCACAGTCTGCTTAATATATTTTGATTCCGACTGTTCAAAATCCACCTTAAACCTGCAAACCCGGCCAACCTGCTCCAAAAACCCGGCATTTTCCGCCTGTAGCAAACCCTGTCCACCCGACCAAAATTCAAGAATGCCGGAACTCCCGGCTTTCCCTTCAACCTCAACCTGGTACCGGTTTCCTGTCAACCGGGCCGACAAGATCCTCATTCCTTCTGCGGCATCACCGGGCTTAGGATCTGAAATGGCAGGTAATACGCCAATACCACCTTCGGTTTCGATGACAAGTTTTCCATCAGACATCAGATCAAAGGAAACCATCAGGGTCATTGATCCGGCAGTTTTGAAGGTGGTGAATGCAATTTCCTTCCCGTTCAGCGTTACCCTGTTAAAACAGGTTCCAGCAGGGAAACAGGGCATAAAATCAATGCGCACTGCCTTTCCCTGGTCCAGGGTAAACAGAAATTCATTGACGCCGTTGGTTCGCAGAAAATGCAGGTCAACATACTGGTCTGCCATGCGGATTTGCCGGATGCTCACCGAATCCCATTGCGGCGGGAATTGTGGTGACAGAGAAATCTTCCGCTCCTGTGCTTTTATTTCGAGTCCCAGCAACCCTTCGATGGCAGGTTGCAGCACCATGGTCTCCGACCAGCATTGGTGGGCGCATACTCCCGAAGGTTGATATTCGGCGCCGTTCAGCACCTCTTCCACAAAACCAAGTCCCCAGCTTTTGTAAACATTCAGGTTGTTCATGAGATGGGAAAATCCCTGCACGGGATTGCCGGTTGCATATTCAGCCAGGGAAGCCCAACCGGTAAACAAAGGCCACACACTGCCGTAATGGTAGCCGGTGGGCTTGAACCATTTGCTGTCCTCCCGCAGGATTCGTGCGCCCCAGTTCGTGGTAAACACATTGCCTGCAACGTTTTTCAACGCCATGCTCGCTTTTTCCCTGTCGGTCATCCTGAAATAAATGGGTACCGTTGGAAGGATGGTCTGTTCAGTGCGGTAGGAGCCATCCTTGTTTTTGCCGTAAGCGAAAAACTGTTGCTGATCGTTCCAGAAGTCGTTGTTGATGATTTTTTCCTGCTCGTTAGCCTCCAGACGATAGCTTTCCGATTCAATATCTTTCATAAAGGTGGCCATATTCGATGCTTCTTTCATGGCTGCACCCCAGGCCCCGGCCATATAAATGGTTGCATGCGAACCATATAATTCACCCCCTTCCACCCATCCATGGCCTACGTTGGTGTTTTCAATCAAATGGTCCTGATCGGTGTCTGTGGAAAAACAGTAGTTGATGGCTCGCTTCACATTGGGCCAGGTTTTCCGGAGAAATGCGGTGTCATTGGTGTGACGAAAATACCTGCCGGCCAGCACGATGTACAAGGGTGTGGCATCGGCAGCATCGTAATGAACCAGTCCGGAAGTGCTGGCTTCATGAAAAATTTTCCCGTTCAGATCCTGGTATTTATTGAAGAATTCGAGTTGCGACTTCACCTTGGCAAAATCACCCTCATCGAGCAAGGCAAAGCTGCTCCATTCGGCGTCGCGTCCGAAATACCAGCCATAGCCGGGCCTTCCGTTTACCAGGTGGTTGCCATCCCAGCCATGGCGGGTAGTGGAATAGCCTGCTACCAGCGCTTTTCCCATTCCGGGGGTGTGAACGAAGAACCGATCGGTGGCCAGCAATGCCCAACGGTAGCCAGTGTTGAAATTCTGATCGGGAGTGGTGATCATCAGGCTTTTTGACAATAATTCCCCGGAATGTTGCAACGCATTCTGATAAACCCGTCCGGGGTCATGGATCGTTTTATTGAATTGGGCATGGGCACTGTCATAGCCTTCGACGGAAGCGCTGAAAACCACGTCGAGGTTGTCATTCATCTCAAGTTTGTAACAAAACAGCCCGGCTGCCTGGAGTTTTACCGTTGGAATGCCATGAAACAGGCTGTCAGCTTTCACATAGTTGAATCCATCAAACTGACCCGACAGATGGAACACTGGTTTCTTTGTTCCGCCGATCATCACGTTCAAATCACCCGATTGATCCCGGATGGTGATGGCATCGAGATCATCATCCCAGGAATGGCAGATCGAACCGGTAACCCGGTCGGAGTAGGGCCACATCCATCGCAGGTTCGATTTGAATTTCACTACCAGTCGGGCAGGATAAACCCCTCTGTACTCATAGTGAATCACTCCGTTGGGCTCTGTCGGGTCGTTGACAACCAGCTCTTTGAGGTATGCTCGTGAAAATTTATATTGCCGTGAGAAGTATGCAGGGTTCACATCCACCTCCGGACGTTCGTCGCTGAGCCAATAAATCGTGTCTTTATAATCAAACCTGATTCCTACCTCATAATCCCTGAAAGCCATGAATGGATGGGCCCATACCTCTTCGATGCCGCCTTTTTCACTGCCCATGGTCAGCAGGCGTTCGCCAGCCACATCCCAAAAATTATCGGTACCAAATCGCCGGGTCAGGTCAATATCAGTCGGTTTTTCCTCCCACTTTACGGCAGGCGGAACAGCCACCAGCAGCTGATCGGTTTGGGGGCGGGGAGCGCAGACAGTAACCTGCGAAGGCGCGTAGTTCCAGTAAAATTCGGGTTGTCCCTTATATTGATCTGTCAGGTAATTGAAACAATTTTGCGTAAACATGGCAAGATGAGCGCCGTTGGTATTCGGAACGCTGAAATTCATGTAACCTCCCACTGCAAGGACCTTGCCCTGCCCGGAAGTGTATTCCAGAACCAGTTTGGAGTCTTCACGCAGGAAAATGTAGTCCCAGTCAACAGCCACCACCTTACCTTTTTGCGGAACATGGTCCCCAAAGAAACCTGTGATTCTGGTGGTCATATCAGTTGAAGGACGGCAGATATATGCTCCGCCATTCAACCCGGTAAATAATGGATGTTCCCTGAAAGAATGAAACCCGAGACGACGTCCGTAACCATCATCCTTGCAGGCTTTTGTACTGTCCTGCAACATCAAAGGTTCAAGTCCGAGAACATTCAGATAATGCGTTGCCTGCTGTGTGAGAAAGAGCCTTCCGCCATTTTCGACGTACGTTTTTAAGGATTGGATCAGCTTGGGACTGATCTCCGCTGCTGAAAAAATAGTGGTATCCGGCCTGTGAATCCAGATCACTGCAAACCGTCCTGTCTTTTTCGACTGCTTCTCGAATTCCTTCGTCGTAAGATATTCTACAGTGTAGTTCTTAAATGTTTTTATCAGGTCAAAGGCCTTTTTTATCTCTGAATCAGCATTTTCATAATCTTTAGAACTAATAAATCCGATGACTGGCTTACCCTTATTTTCCCTGGCAGCATCTTTTTTTCCTGAAAGCCGGATGGAGTGCATGCGCATGCTTTGTCCTTTCGTTGATTGCGCCCAAACCTGATTGAGTGAAAGGATAAAAATGATTATAATGCTATTTATAAATACTTTAGGTGATGTTATCATAACAATTCGATTAAGTCCTTCAACGAATAGATCAATGGCTTTCCCAGCGACAACAGACGGCTTTCGCTATGATGACCATTGGGAATCAGGATACAGTCGATGCCGATTTCGGCAGCCACTTCCGCATCATGCCGGGTGTCGCCGATGAACAATAACTTCTCATAAGCCACGCCAAGATCTTCAACCAGAAGCAATCCCGCATCAATTTTTCCATGGGCATAATGATCATCCAGGCCGTGGATCCGGTCAAAATATCCGAAAACACCCAATGATTTTGTCTCGGAGATCAATTCCTTCTGCTCCCTGGCGGAAAGGATATTCTGGGAAAAACCATGCGCTGCAAGGCTGGCAAGCACCTCGTGTACTTCAGGATGCAACACTGTTTCGCGCTGCCGTTGGTTGTAACGCTTAATAAACTCCATGCCTACCTCGTCAAACGGCTCTTTATCAAAGTTGTACCCAAGTTTTGCGTAATAGTCCTTCACCGGGAAATCGAATAATTCCTGGTATTCCTCCACCGTTTTCATCGGCAGGCCCCGCTCTTTTAACATGCCATTCATCACATCCACGCAAAGCCAGGCATCGTCGAGCAAGGTGCCGTTCCAGTCCCATATGATATGTGTGTACTTTTTCAGATCGATTATCATTTATCCGTAGTTTTGCACTTGAATTGCCAAAAATAACGAAAAAACCATCATCTGCATTGGATTTTGATGCCTTTACCGGTCCGTTGAAAGAACTTGAAAATTGTTCGTTGTGTCCGCGAAACTGTCATGCCAACCGACT
>JBAXFM010000252.1:0-7458 GCA_037139855.1 Bacteroidota bacterium | reverse complement strand
ATCAAAAACGGGATCATAGGTTCGAATCCTGATAATCCGAACCCTCAAATAACGCAAATCTGATACCTGGCAAAAATGAAACCTTGGAAACCGTTGGTATATCTACAAAGTATTATAATTGGTCGAATCGCGCCGGGACTACCACTAAAATCAAGGCTTTCACAAATCGTGGAAGCCTTTTTTATTGGCCTTTGTCTATTAAAGTGTGATCCAGCGAAATTTCTGAAATATGTGAATTATATAACTTATTTCCAAAGTTTTGTAACGGTTTCATCATTCATGTGATATATTTTTGTCTTGCATTTAGTACTGATGCGATAAAATTCGATTGTAAGAAAATTGTATTGTTCTTAGACATTTTGAATAACCTGATTGTCTGTAATTAGTTCTTTCAGTTGTGCATTGTCAAATTGCATCATACGCGTTTTCGCGTGTATACGCGAAATTTTTCTGAAATAAACAAAAAATAGTCTCAAATCTCCCGTTGAAAATTAATTCTTCAAAAATATATTTATTTTTTTAGTTCTCATTTCCAGACAAATAACCGTTACGAATCACGAGATTTCAATTTTCAGGTAACTTTCCGGCACATAATTTGTGTAATTTCTCGTCCTTCTATCAGCGGAACCGTTCCTTCTGTTAGGCAATTCTTGCTAAAACATCCTTACTGGTTAGCAAAAACCGAAAGCATGCGGGACCAGGAATTTTGTTTTTTCTTGTAACGTCGAATAGGAATTTCTGGTTATGCAAACTGGTATTCTGCATATAAATATTTTCGTGAAATATATAGTGACAGCCATACAACTATTCCCCAACAAAATTTGTCTAAATTGTGTTGGGGAGATTTCCTTAGGATCAATTCTAAGAAACGACCGCCTATAGTTGTGTTTTCTATCTGTTCAAAAATAATTATGACATTTTTCTTGTAAATATTAAATTAAGTATTATCTTTACGACATAATCCTTACATATAGAATGTAAGACACTATTTAAAATATTGATAATATGTAAGATAACTATTTTATGAAAATCCATATTTTTACTTCTGATTCTGAGACCGAAGTAAAAGTAATTTTTTTTCAGAATATGACACCCTGATCAAAGATGCAACCATCTCTGAGAATTGGTCTGTGTCTTTTACTTTTGGCATCCCTGCCATTCAGCCATTGTATTGCTTTTTTTTCGAATGATAAACTCAACGAAAATTATTTATTATCAAGCTTTTCAGGTTTTCTTGCTACTTCCGGCCCTGGGATTGGGCTTCGTATGCCGACCGGCAAAAACACAGTCCAGGATACCAAAATAAACCTGACCATTTCAATGGTTTCCCAGGGTGATTTTTACTTGCTTTTTTCAGATCCAAAACCATCTTTTTCCGGTTTCACCAACATGCGACAAAAAATTAGCTTAATTCATTCAGATACAATAGCTGACAAACATTTTTGCGCCCCTTTCCGTATCAACCTCTTTAGCTGCGAGAAATATGACCTAACATTTTTATTTCAAATACTCATTTTTTCCAATGATTTACTTTCAACCTGTAATGCCCGAATATTTGAAGGTTGCAAAAAAGCCAATGATGATGGCGAATTGCGGGAGGTATTCTTCAAAATTGCACAAAAACATCTTACCAACCAACTGAAAACCATATGGTTTAGAAACAATTACCTTTCCCGGACAACCCATATACGCTGCGAATGAAAATGAAAACACTCATATTGAAGTTGGTTAGCGGCGGGGGTAAATGTCCGGTGAGGGGTATGAGTGTGATGTTGCAAAACTTGTGGATTGGGGTGGTGATTATTTTTCTGTTACTGATGAAGTTTGAAGGGTTTGGGCAACCAACAGTCCTGTACACTTCGCTTTCTAACACAACCCCTGCATCAACAAACAACAGATGGTCGCTGAATACTGTCGGCGCATTTCGTCAATATCGTTTTCAGGCTAATGAAACAGGACCTAAATACTATTGGGCCTTCTCGCTAGGAACACCAGCATCCTGGGATTACAGCACCAACTGGCGGCCCTGGACATCCGGAAATGTAATGTCATACAACATCTTTATCCCTGTGGGCTGGGCAAATGGGGCCAGACGCAACACATCATCTGGCGGCAGCGACGGAGAACTAAATAATATTCAAAACGGGTATTACTACACTTTCAATGTTAGTCCGAATGCAGCAACTGATAATATAATGGCTGTTCTGGAAACATCTTTTAATCCGGTTTCCTTTGTGTCTCTCGTAGACGCACCTGCACCTTATGGAGCCAGACTTGCGACTGTAACACTGAGTTCAACGCCAAGTGCAGGCGAACATGTTTATATCAGGTATACGACAGATAATTATACCACTTCCACCATTCTGGAGATAACAAATTTCGGGGCCGGAGCTATTGGAACTGCTATTGTTCCAGTTCCTTCAACCAACGGAGTTACTCAGAAATACTATGCTTATTCCAGTAACAAAACAAAGAACCAGATTGATGTTGATGTCGGTTCAAATGGCCAGGTGGTTCATGATATGTTCACACTTTCGCTTTCATCCGGGGCTTCCAATGTTTTCACCAATCCTGTTGTGGTTACTTCCAGTGGCGGTAGCACCTTGATGAATTCCTATGCTACAATGAAAGATGCATTTGATGCTATTAATTCAGGAACCAATCACACCGGAACGATCACCATAGCCCTGATCGGAAACACGACGGAGGCAGCTACGGCTGTGTTAAACCCTGGCAATGTTGCTCCGGCCTCGTATTCTTCGATTGGCATCCAGCCCGCCGGTGGTTCGGCAAGAACCATCACAGGAAATCTCGCCGCCCCTCTCCTCGACTTCAACGGAGCAGATGTTGTTACCATTGATGGACGGCAAGGCGGCACGGGTTCAACCGATAGCCTGACCATCAGGAACAACAGTACCAGTGCAGCTGCAAACACATCAACCATCCATTTCATGGCAGACGCTACCAACAATATAATCAAATACTGCAATGTGCTGGGGTCGGCTACCATGGATGTGACTACTGTTGAGGGAGGAACTATTTGTTTTGGAACGGAGAGCGCTACCGGCAATGACAATAACACCGTAACCAATTGCAATATCGGCCCGGCAGGAACCAACCTGCCAACCAAAGGCATTTGTATTAAAGGCAATGCCGGCGCCCTGAATGACGAGATTACCATCACCAACAACAACATTTACGATTATTTCAGCGCCACCGTACCCAGCAGCGGCATCTATTCGGGCGCCGGCAGTTCAGCTTGCACTTTCACCAACAACAAGTTTTATCAAACAGGAGTCCGAACCCAAACCACCGGGAAGCAACATGCGGCAATTTGGATAAACAACACCTCAGGAAACAACTTTACAGTCTCAAATAACATCATTGGTTATTCAAGCCCCACAGGCACTGATACCACAAGACTGGTTGGGGTTGTCTGGACTCAGTTCACAGGCATTTGTCTGAGTGTCGGGCCTACAATACCTACAAGTGTGCAGGGGAATACCATTGCAGCAATCAGGATTTCGGGTTCCTGTTATGGAATTTTTCCCATCGGTTTCCCAATTCCAACACCTCCATTTATTGGCATTGAAGTGCAGGCAGGGGAAGTCAACATTGGGACTGTTGTTGGAAATACCATTGGGAGTATGTCTGCCACTAAAAGTATTAATTACACCTCGTCTTCTAACTCTACTTATTCCAGTTGTATTGTATGAATTTACGGACACGGAAACACTTTGACAACAAGCAACAACAACATCGGGGGCATAACAGCTTCTAACAGCAGTACAGGCTCATGTGAAATTTATGGCATTCGCGGGGCCGAAGGTGGAGGAAGTTGGATTTGCAGCAACAACATTATTGGCGGCGATACGGCATTTTCAATAAACAACATGGCAACATCAAATGCCAGTGCTGTGTGTGGAATCTTCATTAAAAGTTATTCGGGAACTATTGTCAATAATGTCGTTCGCAATTTAACATCAGCCGGGGGAGTTGGGACTTCAACAACTCCTTCTGCAGTTGGAATAGTAGTTTATACATTAACTACTAACAACCAAACAGTTTCAAGGAACACCGTCTTTAATATTTCAAACACCAATCTCAGTTTACCAACAACGGTAGTTGGACTTAATTTCAGTCTTACTACTGGTCCGGCAAATCTGGTTGAACGAAATTTTATTCATTCTATATCAGGTTCATCAAGCAATAGCGCATCTTTTATCTTGGGTATTAGGATTACTGCAGGCAATGCCACCTTTCAGAACAACATTATCGGCTTAAATATTTCGTCATTAACATCATTGGGTTCTGTTTATGGATTTCATGTTGAGGGTGGCTCCACTCCCAACATCTATTTTAATACAATATCGATTACAGGTTACGTTCCTTTATCTGCTCAGTGGGATGCAGGATTATATTCGAAATGGGGAACTCTAAGAAATATTCGGAATAACATTTTTTCAAGTAAGAGAATACCTGCATCTAATGGGACTCATTATGCCATCAAGATTGAAGATTCAGCGGGATTAACCATTGATTACAACGATTATGTTGGTTTGGTATTGGTGCCTGCCCCTTATGCTGATGGCGGACCACACAGTGTGACCATTTCTCCCAATTTCACGAATGCTTCCGGTACCTTTTTAACAGCTTCGGATTATATCCCTGCAAACGATGTAAAAGGAATCACCATCACGGGGATTGTGGATGACTACGGAGGATATCTAAGATGTATACCAACCATCGGAGGATGGGAGGTTCCCGAAGATATAAGCATTCCTGTGTTTATTGCCCCGCCTCCGGGAGGCCCCACTTCCCAACGATGTCAGGGGGCAGGAACGGTAACGTACACGGCCACTGCAGTGAATACAACTGGTATAACTTACGCTCTTGACGCTGCCAGCATTGCCGGAGGCAACACCATCGATACAGCAACTGGCACAGTAACCTATGTTGCCACCTGGGGTTGGCCCAACATTTCCGTCATCACTGCTACAGCCGGTGGGTGTCCGGTACCGAAAACCGCCACGCATACCGTTACGATTGTGCAAAATCCGGTTTGTACTGTTACCGGTAGTGCTTCGGTGTGTCCGTCCCTGGCAGGGAATGTGTACTCCGCCACAGCAGGAATGACTACCTATGCCTGGTCAATTAGCGGAGACGGGACAATTGTAGGGTCTTTGAGCGGATCAACCGTAAGTGTTACCTCCGGAACCATATGCAACACAACGTTTATTCTTTCTTTAACGATTACTGACAGCCATGGATGTAGTTCATCCTGCTCAAAAACGGTAACTGTAGCAGATGCAACAGTACCAACCTGGACTACTGTAGCCGGTAGCCTCGACCGTACCCTTCAGTGCTCTGACGCTTCGGGGCTGGCAGCCGCACAGGCATTGGCTCCTGTGGCAACGGATGGTTGTCCGCAATCCCTCACTTATGTAAAAACCGCAGGCAGTTTCGTACCGGGAAGCTGTCCCCAGGCCGGAACCTACACCAACACATTCACCGTACACGATGCCTGCGGCCAAAGCGCTGCAACCGCGTTTACGCAGGTTATAACGATCATCGACACGCAAGCGCCTGTATGGACTTCTGCACCCAACGCTTTGAATGTTACCTTGAACTGCGATGATACTGATGGTGTGACGGCCGCACGGTCGTTGACGCCTGGGACAAGTGATAATTGCGATCCCGCTCCTACATTGGTCAAAACGGAAGGCTTCGTCCAATCATGCAATTGGCAGGCTGGCACTTTTACAAATACCTGGACGGTTACAGATCATTGCGGGAATATGTCTCCGACTATTTATACGCAGGTCATCATAGTTCAGGACACAACCCGCCCAACAATTAACAGTTGCCCAACCTCCATTAGCACGCTCGCCGATCAGGGGAAATCGTATGCCACTGTCACGCTGTCAACCCCAACTTATTCTGATAATTGTACTACCACACCAGCGGTTACATGGTCGATGTCGGACCCGACAGCAGGATCAGGCAGTGGCATTATTCCTGTTTCTTATAAGTTCAACAACGGGACAACGACGGTTACCTACACTTTCACCGATGAATGTGGCAATCATTCCAGTTGTTCGTTTACTGTGCTTGTTTCGCCTTTCACCTGTCCGGCTCCGATCACCCGTGCCACTGACCTCAATTTCTGTTCTGCCTCTCTGAATCCGGGTTTTCCCACACCGGCAACCCTGGTACCGGCGGTAACCTATTTTTGGGCTATGACAGGCGCGACGATAGCATCGGGCAGCGGGCCGATTGGTGTTTTCACCTTTAATCTCGGGGTAACCACCATTACCTGGAGTGTAACGGTTAATGGGCTGACGCAAAGTTGTACTCAACTTATCACGGTGGAGGATCATCAGGCGCCATCGTTTGTGATGCCTGCACTCGCCACCGGCTATTGTGTGGAAGGATTTATTTCAGCGACCTATAACCCGGGAGGGATTTATTATGTAAATGACCTTACCCCTGTAAGACGTGATTATCATATACTTACAGCAGGCAGTCCCCTGTTGGATCTAACCGGCATTTCTGACAACTGCCCTGGTCCAAATACCATTTCGTGGACCATTGACTTTGGCAACAACGGAAGTACCGATCTTTCAGGAACTGACCAAATTTCGCTTTCCACACCGATCAACTTCCCCCTGGGTGACAATCTGATCACGTATACCGTAACCGATGCCCATGGAAACCATACTTCAGGAACCCGCATGTTTATTGTAAAACCAAGACCTGACATAAAAGACTAAATGACATGTTAAATCTAAACCAATCGCCTATGAATCATAGCCCGTAAAACGGTCATCCCGAAGCGCGGTGACAAATACAAATTCATTAGTACCAACAAAGAGTAAACACGCATACAAACAATTGATTTTAAACACTAATTATTTCACTTTTAAAATAAAAAAAAATGAAAAAGCAACAATTTTTACTAGTTCTGTTACTGGCCCTTTTTGCCAGTATCTCTTCGGCGAACGCCCAGTGCGTTACCAATGGAGGATTTACTCCAGCCGCTGGATTACCTTACACTTATGTTGTTTCAATTGCTGCAGTTCCTGCTGGTTATACCGGAATAGGAACCTACACGTGGTATGTAACACAGAATGTCAACATTATTGACGTCCCCAGTATCATTCCGAAAACAAACAATTATTTTACGGTGGATGAAACGAAACCAGTTTTGGGTTATTCTGATTATAACTCAGCCGTTACTGCAAACACAACAAATAAACTTAACCTCACATGGACTCCGTTAGCCATTTCATCAGGTGTTTTCTACCTGGTTTTGAGGTATACGGAACCGAATACCAGCGCTAGTACTGGCTGTTCGGCTGAAAACATCAGAGTATGGCAGATTACTCCTGTGAACACTTTCCTGCTTGCCATTGAAGGAGCACAAAGTAATGGGGCAGCCTTTGCAAATGCACAACA
>JBAXFM010000251.1:0-7479 GCA_037139855.1 Bacteroidota bacterium | reverse complement strand
AGATGTTCTATTTTGGCCAGAAATCAGGTTTAACCGTACTGCCTCCTATTTTACGGCAGTCAATGCATTCATCGCTCAATATTCTCACTACCCCGGCATTGTAATAATAATATATCGGATATTGCCACGAGAAAAATTCTCTCCACCCAAACATTCCCAGGCCGTCTTCTGAGCAAAAATTGCTGAAGTCGAGGTAAATGCCTTTAACAGACTGGTAAAAATATCTTTTAGACGACATTGATGCTGCATAGAAGTATCCAAGCACCACTTTGTCGGGATTGTTCAGATTGACCAGATTTCCTTTGATGGCAAGCGGTTGTTTTTCATAAAGGCCGCCTTGTTCGTTGCTGTTGATGCGCATCTGCTCCCAATAGTTATAGGCGCCTTCGCTCAGGGCAAGCTGGCTGACCAACATGCTGTACAGGATGCCCAAACGGGATGTATGCCCGTCGATCGTGTGCAGCGGGAATTGTTTGTAATTGTTTTGAGCCAGGCTTTTCGTTGAAAGGGTAAAGACGTTTTTCACCGGTCCGTTGGCCCAGCAAACTTTGTTGGTATAATCAGGGGGAACCACCTCATGGTGGGTGCCGTTATAATAATATTCAACCGGGCGGGCCGCATGGTATTCCCAGGTTTCTATAATATCCCATTTATAATACTGACTGTAATTGCCACCGGCATGGAGGTCAACATAAAACTGCATGACCGTGTTATTTATGTTGGGATTGGAAGTTGGAACTTCATTTATGGCATAATAAACAGAATCCAGTTTTGGTCCGGCGGGCATCTTATCAAGCACTGAAGCAAGTTGTTCACCACCTGGTAATGTAACTTTTACCTGGTATGATGTGCCAGTTTGAAGTGATTCCTGGCTCATCCATACATGGTATTGTCCCGGGTTGAATTCATCAAGGGGGAAAGCGTTGCTTTTATCATCCAGAATGGTAACCTGGCAAGCTGATACCGGTATGTTTTTCGGGGATTCAAGGGGTGACGACAACGAAACCCCAACCTCCTGCCAGCCCTCAACATCGGTTACCCGACCCGACACCACATACTTTTTCTCAGCGTTGGTATCAATTACCGGGTCATAAGGTTTGATGCAGGAGCCCAACAGCAGCAAGATCAACAGGATGAAAATATATTTAATCTGCAGCATGATCAGTGAAATAAATAACACCTCAAAGGTACAACCTTTACGCTTGGAATATTTCACCCATTTCTGCTACTTCAAACGCTTATTTTTTAATTTCCTGATTTTTCTTAACTAATTTCCCGATTGAAGCCCCGTCAATGATGATGTCCTTTAACACTGCGTCCCCGTCTTTGATACGTACCAACGCATAAGTCATCCGATTTGGTACCTGTAGCGATTGCCGGTATTTTTGTTCAGCGTCCTGCGCTTTTGATTCTTCCATGTAATATCTGTCAAAGGAATATTCAATTGCCAACTCGTTTGAACCATCTTCGCTTATATAACTAACTTTGGCTTTAATAAAGTCATGATTATAGATTTGGCTTACCAGCGCAATGCTTGCTCCAACTGCAAAAAACAAAAAGGCAGAACTGCTTTCCTGCCATGCAATGCTGCTCTGTCTTTTCATGAGCGTATAGCCACAAACCACTTGCGCTGCAAGAAGAGGTACAAAAGCAAAAATTGTTTTCGTACCTCTTGAAAGGTCATCCCAATTGTGGGCGATGATCAGGGTAATTCCCAGCCAGGTTAATATGGCCCCTAATATCCCAAAAACAATAAATAGCCGGTTGGCGGATGAACCGCCTTTATTGTTGTAATAAACCCGAATTTTATCAGCCGTTTCCTGCGTGATAACTTCAGCCTTAATAAGGTCGGACAGGTCTCTTTGTATGCTCATTGGTTATCTTTTTGGTCCCGGGATACGAAAAATCACAGAACAATGATCTTCTGCATCAATAATTCTTTGTGTTTACCGGCAATATTCAAAATGTAAGTTCCATTTGCCAGACTGAGGGTAGTCATTTTTGTAAACAGCTCCTTTACCAGAATTTTCTTTCCCAATAAATCAAATATGGTTGCAGTTATATTTCCATTCATTTCAGGAATGTGGATATTTAACAATCCGTTTGAAGGATTGGGATACACTAAAATCTCAGGATGGAAATTTCCGGAGATTGAACTCGTTATGGATTTGAATCCTGTTTCTTTTATATCAGCAGCAAAGCCATTTGAGTTTTTTGGGAACAATTCGATACTAACCCAAGCCAGACCTCTGATTCCATGTGAATTCAACCTGACCGCAAAATATTTTGCGCCAGTGTTTTCATGATTGAAAGAACAGGTGTCATTCATAAACCAAAGCTCCTTGTTAATGATCATCTCCTTTTGACTGTAAGTCAGTTCGTTTGTGATCGTATCGCTGATATTGCACAACTTTGCAAAATATACCGGCTTATAGCCATTGAAACAATACGATGAATCAACCTGTGCATAATAAACTTCATTTGAATCATTGGCTTTGACGGTCAAATAATTGGAAGCATATCCCATTGCACCATAGGAGTTCGCACATTTTACTGAAATATCATTAAAACCGTCAAGGTTAACATCCAGATTGTACTCAACCGGCTCGCCAGGTCCAACACGTTCGATGTGTTCAGCAGGAGTAAAATAATGATGTTGTGTGAGTGCGCTGGTATCTCCGGTTACCAATGAAAGAATTTGCCCATAAACAATCGAGGAAATAAATAATCCCATGGATAAAAAAACCAGCTTTTTCATTTTGGTAGTTTTTTATTTTCCTATTGTAAAAGTAATAATAAATTTCTGACCTCTTTCAATAGGCCAATTTTCATAATAATTATTGATAGGTCACAATTATACCAGTGAACCCAACTTGTCCAATAATTGTTTTTCGTGATAGAAAAACCCTGATATGCAAAATGCTTTTAATGACAATAGTAGTCAAGACCATTTTCACTACGCTCCATAGGAGCGAAATTCTGGTAGCACGCTGAGATTCTGGTGCATTTCGCGCCGTAGGTGCGATATTATCTGTAGGAGAATTTGAATCAAAATGAATTGCGCACCTACGGCGCGCAGAGATCGGGGTGGTGGCATACTTTCTAACAAAATCTGGCTCCTATGGAGCCGGGAAGGACCAACGATAAATGTGCTGGAATATCAGGGGGGATTTGTAAAAATGAATTCGTCTGGTTTAGTTGCGCCCAATCAATAATAAACCAGGAGTGGAAGCATATTATTTTACTTGAAATTGTGGATACGGTTTTTTATTTTTTTCACTATATTTGGGACATCCCAACACCATCATCATGAAAACTCAAACGCATAGTCAGATCGCACTTTGCAGAAGTATTTCATTTCTTGCATTGATGCTCTTTCCTTTCTTTCTTCATGCCCAGATCTCCGGGTGGCACTGGGTCAATCCCCTGCCGCAGGGCAATGTCATACACCAGGTGATTTATTACGATCAGCAAACGGGGTATGCCGTGGGAAATTACGGTTCCATCCTTAAAACTTCGGATGGTGGCGTTCAATGGGAATCCCTGTTTTCGCCAACCGATGTTGAGTTGTTTTCGGTGGCTGCTCCCGCCAGGGGGGAGATTGTGGTGGTTGGCAAAAATACCTGTTACAAATCAAAGGATGACGGGATTCACTGGGAAGCCATCGGCAACGCCCAGATGGATACGACCTTTCTGACCGGGGTGATCTTCACAGATGCCGACACCGGCTTTATTTCGGGCTTTTGGGGAATGATGTTTAAAACCACGGATGGTGGGGCGACCTGGTCGGGTATGAAGATAAACGCCTACAACATATATCCGGTCGAGCTGGTGCAGTTCACTGATCACCAGACGGGTTATGCCAACTATATGTTCGGCAGCTATTATAAAACAACCGACGGAGGCGCAAGCTGGCAAATGCATGGTACAGGTATGCAATACGACATCAATGCCATCAAGTTCATCAACAACGATACCGGGTTTGTCGCTACCTATGGCGCATTGCTGAGAACGGTTAACGGGGGCGATTCGTGGGAAACTGTTCAACCACCCGAAAGAATCAAGGATTTTGCATTCAATTCCCGGCAAACGGGTTTTGCCGTTACCGATGAGGGCCTTGTGCTGAAAACAACCGACACGGGCATGCATTGGCTGGTTACGGACACCCTTCCTATACCGCTGAATACGATTGCGTTTTGCAGCGGTCAATCCGGGTGTGTCGCAGGGGAGGCCGGTCAGGTTTACTCCACTTCCGATGGCGGGAGCACCTGGCAATGCAGAAGTTCCGGGCCAACCGAGAACCTTAACACCATCAGTTTCCCGACGGCAGAAACAGGGTTTGCCGGGGGGGATGGAGTGATCCTGAAATCTTCCGACGGCGGAAACTCCTGGGCGGTGATCGATTCCATGCCCCAAAAGAAAGTTGAATTTATCCGGTTCTTTTCCCCGCTCGATGGAAATGCAGTGATCATGTCTCAAAATGATTTTAGCGTTCACTTTGCCACCACATCCGACGGGGGTATAAACTGGCATGATACTCCAGTGGCAACAAATTATTATGTGGCGCCTCCGGGTGTTTCCATGCCCGATGTGAACACCTGTTATATTGCCGGGATAAACCAGGACCCTCAGGTTTGCCTTTACAAGACTACCGACCGAGGGCATACCTGGCTCCCGGTTGCATTCCCGTTTGGAATTTATCATTCCGATTTCAGGGTTTTCTTTACCAGTGCAGATACGGGCTTTATTGCTGAGAATGACTTCAATGGCGCGTTGACTTATAAAACAGTAAACGGCGGACAAACCTGGCAAACACAAACACTGAACTCTTTGGCATCGTATGTTGAATCGATTTTCTTCGTGAATTCACTGACAGGCTACATAGGTGGTGGGGCCAGGAATTCTTTGGGTTCCTACGGGGCCTGCCTCCTTCGTACGCTGGATGGTGGAAACAGCTGGCATACTATGTTGTACCGGGACACCATGCCGCAATGGACGTTTAATGATGTTTGTTTTATCAACCCGGCCATAGGTTATATCGCAGGATATCAGTTCGACGGTAAATTTCGCGGGCTGATCCTGAAAACAGAGGATGGAGGAACGACGTGGACCCCACAACTGCACAAAACCAGCAACATGCTCCGTTCTATTGCCGTGATTGACGAAAATACGGGTTTTGTGGCAGGAGATTATGGAACGATCCTGATGACCAATACCCGCGGAGATTTTCTGTCGGTGCCTCAATGCCCGGGAACGAACAAACCGGTAGTGCTTTCATATCCAAATCCGTGTTCCGATTTTCTGCGGTTGTCGATCACCCCAGCGATCACAGGAAAGTATACCATTGAGGTGTTTTCAACACTGGGGAACAAGGTTTTCCATCGATCATCCAATGAAATACCCATGGAAGGATCCTTCATGCTGGTCGATACCCGGGATTTTAAGGAAGGACTTTATATTTACCGGCTTGTTTCTGGAAACAGGACTGTTTCAGGTAAGTTTATCAAATCAAATTAAACTTAGGCTGTCTCAAAAGTATTTTATTTAACCACAAAGGACACGAAGTTAACCACAAAGAGACACTAAGTATCTGAATATCATTTATGTTTACTTTGTGCCTTTTGTGCAGTACTTTGTGATACTTTGTGGTTACGGACTTTTGAAACAGCCTCTTTTTTTTCTTGGATAATGCTGAAAGAAATTTTGAAAACCTGTGTAATATTAAAGTTAAAGTTTAAATTTACACAAATGAATTACGTATCACTCGATACAGAGAAATTTCGGACTACTTCTGGTAAAGAATCATGGCAGAATACGGGGCAACACTGACGTTAGCCGAAAAGGTTTTTGCATCATGGCTGAACTGGTAGTTTTGCAAAGCTGCCTTCCAGATACCTTCGGGTAAAACAACATTTTTTTCCAGGTCTGAGCCATTAAAAATGACGAGAATCTGCTGCCAGGTGTCATCATTGGCATGATCTTTCAGCTGATAGACAATGATCTGCGGGTCGTTCACCGGCAGAAAAACCAGGCTCTTCCGGACCATTTCACTGGTGGACATTCTGAACGCGGGATGTGCTTTTCGCAGGGCTATCAGATCTTTATAATAGGCAAACAGGGACCTGTTTTCATATTTCCAGTCCCAGTTGATCTGGTTCACCGAATCGGGTTTGTTGAAGGAGTTGTGTTCACCGCCTTTGGTCCTTTTCATCTCCGCCCCGGCATGTAAAAAAGGGATTCCCTGCGAAGTGAGCACGATGGTGTTGGCCAGCTTGTCCATTTTGACAAGATCCGCCTCCGAAGCATCCGGTCGGGAGATTTTCAACTTGTCGTATAACGTCTGATTGTCGTGGCAGGAAACATAATTGATCACCTCCCCGGGATTATCGGTGTAAGATTTTTTCGAATAGTTGACCTTGGCATAATCGATTTGCGGATGTTCCCCGGCGGCCACAATCCCGAATTTTACGGATTCGGCGGTGTTTTTATCGCCGCTGGCAAAACCGGTACTTTTCTCCTCAAATACACTGCCTTTTACTCCGTCGCGGATATCATCGCTGAATACAGCCACCCCATGCATTTTCTTCGCATTCATTTTCAATGCCCTGTACTGTTCGGGTAACGGTGAATCCCCGGCGGTCCAGCCCTCTCCGTAAATAATGATGGTGGGATCGATGGCATGAAGCGCTGCAGCCACCAGGTTCATGGTTTCCATATCATGAATGGCCATCAGGTCGAAACGGAAGCCATCCACATGGTATTCCTTCACCCAGTAAGTCACAGACTCGATGATGAATTTACGCACCATGAGGCGATCGGAAGCGGTTTCATTGCCGCAACCGGAAGCATTGCTGTATTTTCCGTCCTTTTCCCATTGCCGGTAATAGTATCCCGGCACCAGCTGGTCAAAATTCGAGTTGTGCGTCTGGCTGGTATGGTTGTACACCACATCCATCACCACCCGGAGTCCCTTCTGATGCATGGCCTGCACCATTTGCTTGAATTCACGGATACGGACCTTGCCATCTTCAGGGTCCGTTGAATAGAATCCCTCAGGGACATTGTAGTTTTGCGGGTCATAACCCCAGTTGAATTGGGGAACATTCAATTTTGATTCGTCAACGCTTCCGAAATCAAAGACTGGCAGCAGATGCACATGGGTAACACCCAGTTCGGCGATGTGATCAACTCCGGTGCTTTGCGCATGGCTGTTTTTAGTCCCGGTTTCGGTCAATCCGAGAAATTTGCCTTTGTTTTTAATACCGGAGTTGGGAGAGACAGAAAGATCACGAATGTGAAGCTCATAGAGAATGGCATCCGTTTGGTTTTTCATCACAGGCCGCCGGTCGTTCTCCCATCCTGACGGATTGGTTTCTGTCAAATCAATGATTTGTCCGCGTTTTCCATTCACACCAACTGCTTTGGCATAGGGATCAGGATATTCATCATTCCATTTCCCGTCGATCTTTGCCTGGAACG
>JBAXFM010000250.1:0-7511 GCA_037139855.1 Bacteroidota bacterium | reverse complement strand
CCAATCCAGCCCAAAGTCATGTTACTATTGAATTAAAAGAAACCAAGGCTTTATTATCAGGTAAAATTGACATTTTTAATGTCTTCGGCATTAAACTGTTCTCGGGTTGTTTTCCAACCCGGAAATATTCAATAGATGTAACGAATTTTCCCGCAGGACTTTATATACTACGTATAAACTTAGATGGAATGGAACATCATTACAGACTATTGATACAAAGATAAGGGAAGCACATCCGGGAAAACAGTAACTAAGCCCAATACTGCAACGATCAAGCTGTTTAAAAGAAGGAATGAACGAAAGGATTGTGCCGTAGGCACGAAATATGGGTAGCAAATGTCACGGGTTTATGTCATCTCGTCCCATACGGGACGAAATAGCCAATTACCTACCGAAATACTACCCATATCCAATCCCTACCGGGATTGACAATTAACCATACCTTTGTACATAACAGTAAGCTATTTCCGTCCAATAAAATTAAGATTGTCGGAAAGTGAGGTTAAAAAAAATGAAACCAATACTTGTAATAATGACGATTCTTTATCTGGGATCAAATTGTTTTGGACAAAGCAATGACAATTCAGTTGACAAAGATTCTTCACAGATTTGTAAAGTGGATTTAGCATCCCCACATTTCCCCGGAGGAAATAGTGAAATGATGAAATTCATTAGCGATAATCTTTCCCTTCCTGACTCTGTCATTGACGCTGCTCCTGGTAAAAAGATATTTCTTAAAATGGTCATAGATACAACAGGGGAACGATCTGGTTTCAGAGGGATTTGTTTTTCCGATAAAGTTTGGCTTAAACACGAAAAATGTTAAAAAATGAATATGAGCTATAATTTACCCTTTTCCTTGTTGATTTTAAGGCTTTGTTTTTTCAACTCGTTATAGGTTTTCTGGAGGGTACCTGATTCTTCCGGGGGGAGCGTTTTCAATTTTTGTAGAATTTCAGACAACATCATTCCTAATTTTCGTTCTTTAAAGATCATAAGGGTTTGCATGACATGCATATGCAACCGCGTTTCTTCAGATGTAACCAGGGTATTGTTTTTAAGCCAATTTGGGCTAAGATAATAGGGCGTGAAAACAAGGTTGACGGTTGCAAGGGAAATTTCGTTGTTGCTATGAGAAAGAAATCTGTTACGGTCTGGTATTGTATCCTTTTCAACACCAGACACAAATTCGTCAAAAATTGTTTTAAAAACCCCATTTTCAAATCCCATTTCATCATGGGAGATATCGTTTATCACATAATCAGCCACCCCAACCGGTATTTCTTCCTCGTCATTTGGATGGAGTTTTATTTTAATAACGTCATGTCCATATAATAAAAGGAGTTTAATAATATCTCTTTCCTGATACTCTGCCGAATAAAGTTCAAAATCAACCTGCGGTTCTGAAACTGGTTGTTCAGATGGAACCGCCTCCATCTCCTTTTCGAGTTCCGGCGAACTTTTTTTCATCTTTGCCCGCAGAATCTTGTTCAATTCGTTCATGAGCACCTGTTCGGGGATGGTCATCAGACTTGAACACTCCTTCACATAAAGTGAACGGGAAATCCCATCGGGAATGAGGGCGATGGTGTTCACAATCTCCTTGATCAGGGCCGCTTTTTTAATCGGGTCATTTTGCGTTTCGCCGAGTAGCAGCCTGGTTTTGAACAGGATGAAATTAACAGAACTGGATGCAATGAACGATTCAACCTCCGTTGGATGGTGCTTTCGGGCAAACGAATCGGGATCCTCGCCATCGGGGAAAAGGACGATCTTTACATTCATCCCCTGTTCCACAATCATGTCGATGCCGCGAAAGGAGGCTTTGATGCCCGCAGGGTCGCCGTCGTATAAAATGGAAATATTCGAAGTGTACCG
The DNA here is from genome assembly GCA_037139855.1 of Bacteroidota bacterium. Classification (GTDB taxonomy): domain Bacteria; phylum Bacteroidota; class Bacteroidia; order Bacteroidales; family FEN-979; genus CAIVAT01. Next base: position 5,633 of record JBAXFM010000250.1, on the reverse strand, counting down.
CTGGATCATGCGCACCTGGTCATGCGTGAGTGAGGTTCCCGACGACGCTACCACGTTTTCGATGCCTGCCTGGTGCATGGATATCACATCGGTATACCCCTCCACCAGGAGGCAGTTATCCTTCGAAATGATGGCGTTCTTTGCAAAATAGATCCCGTAAAGGGTTTTGCTTTTGTTGTAGATCTCCGATTCGGGCGAATTGACATACTTTGCCTGTGCTTTATCACTGCCAAGGATGCGTCCGCCGAAGCCGATCACGCGGCCCGAAGCGCTGTGGATTGGAAACATAACGCGGCCATGAAAGCGGTCGAACAACCGTGTTTCCTTTTCGATCGACAGACCGGTTTTTACCAGGAACTCCTTTTTATAACCCTGCTGAACTGCCTGCTCAGAAAAGGCATCCCATTTTCCCGGACTGAACCCCAGCTGGAATTTGTGCACGATATCATCGCGCATTCCACGCTCTTTGAAATAGGTTAGCCCAATGGCTTTGCCTTCTTCCGACTCCATCAGCATTTTCGAAAAATACTGCTGTGCAAACAGGCTGAGGTTGTAAAGACTCTCTTTTTCATTGAGTTCCTGGAGCTGTTCGGGCGTTTGCTCCTCTTCTTCAACTTCAATATTGTATTTCCTGGCAAGGTATTTCAGCGCTTCGGGATAGGAGTAGTGTTCGTGCTCCATGATGAAATTGACCGAATTTCCTGCTTTTCCGCAGCCAAAACACTTATAGATTCCTTTGGCTGGTGAAACTGTGAAAGAGGGTGTTTTTTCGTTGTGGAAGGGGCACAAACCAATCTGATTCACGCCACGCCGCCGAAGCGTTACATAATCGCCTACCACCTCCTCAATGCGGGCAGTCTGGATGATGGTATCGATGGTGTCGTGCGGGATCATATGACAGATTCAATATTGGCGAAATTACAAATATTTCTCGCAGATTTTCGCGGATTAAACCGCAGATTTCCGCGGAAATAGTTTATAAAAAAGATGTTGCCAGCCTTGAATTCTTTTTCAATGAGACACTACAACCTTGATGATTTTTGTCGCCTGCTGATCCGTTACCCTCATGAAGTAAATACCTGAAGGATAAACTGAGACATCCAGATTGACGCTGAAAGCATCAGGTTTGTGGAGCATTAACAAAATTGTTCCGCTGTAATCAAGCATTTCAAGGAAAACGATTTTCCGGTCTGATTTTACCCGGATTGACCCGGTTGCCGGGTTTGGAAAAACCCAGGGGCCACGGTTTATTTTTTCAGATGTTCCAACCGTACTGATCACAATGGTATCTGTTCCTGCTGATTCACACAAACGCACAAGCGCCACCGGGTCGTTGAAAACAGCAGTGACAAAGTAATAGTACATTCCTCCCACACCGGGACCGGTATCATCTGAATAGGAAGTACCTGAAATCAGGCCCTGATTTCTAAGTATAAAAGGAGGTAATCCGGTTGAATCGGTGCGATATACATTGTAACCGGCCGGCCCCTGTGTGTTGTTGCAGGCCGGTGCCGTCCAGGTGAGGTTGACCATTTGCCCGCTCATGGTATAGGTAAGGGCTGAAGGGGGTAAACAAACTCCGTAAACATTGATGTTGTCGACATACCAGTGCAGGATATCACCTGAATTTACACCATAAGCGACAAACCTGATTTTTAAACCCTTTCCCGAAGCCGCTGAAAGATCAAGATGTAAGGTTGTCCAGTCCACCGATCCGGTATTTGAAAGGGTTTTCATCAAATGCCAGCCGTTGTCATACCAGGCTTCAACCTTCAGTTTCTCATTCCCCGTTGAATTGTGATCGGTAAGTTTATAATCGAAATCGAGCCAGAGTTTTGCACATTTCCAGCCGGAAGCATCAATGGCATCGCTTTCCATGGCATAACTGTAGTTGGTGCGGACGGGCTGCCAGTGAAAATCGGCAAAGGGCGCATTGCTCTTTATAAATGTGCTGATGCCCCAGTTGCCCTGGTCGGGTTGGAATGTCCACGAATGGAAACTGAAATTTCCCTGGTCCCAGCCCTCATGGAACGGGATCGGAAAACCGCATTGCACGGTGACGGCTCCGGTGTCTGACAAAAAGAGTGATTCACCCACCTGTCCGGGAAATCCATATATCCCAAGGTCATATTTACACCTCACACGGTAAAGATAACTTCCGGGGTTGAGGTTCAGGTCATCATAACTTACCGAATCGGGATGGTTGTTGTAGTGAATGAAAGTCCCACTCCGGTAAATATCATATCCCATCAGGGCGCTTAAGGCAACAGGATCATCCGGCTTTTCCCAGGTGAGCAGGGCAGCACATTCAATGGGTGTTACTGAAAGATTTTTTGGCGGATACAAGTACTTGCAGGTGAAGGAATCGCAAATCGCAGCAGAGTATCCCCCGGTATAAACAGCCCGGACGCAGGCCTGGTATTTATGCCCGTAAATTACTTGCTGCGGCGGGATCTGGACCGTGGTATCATATGTGAAAAAAGCCTGTGTGTTGTTGAGATAAAAAGTATAGCCGAGCAGACATTCCGGTGGCGTGGGATGATCTCTTGCCACCACACGGATGTTATCAACATTCCAGCTGTTGATGCTATAGGTGTCCTGGCTGCTGGCGTGAAAACGGATCTTAAAATCATGGCTGGCGACATTGGTAATGTCAAATACTTCACTGGTCCACGGGATGCTGCCACCCTGGTTGTCATAGGTTTTCAATACTGACCAGGTCGTTCCGTTCCATATTTCTACAGCCAGTGTATTTAAACTGGTTGCAGAATAATTATCCAGGTAGACGTCATATTTCAATACAACACTGGGAGCAACATAGCCCAGTAGTGTTTTGCTCGTCAGGTACTGGGAGCAGTTGGTGCATTGCGGCGTCCAGCTAAACATGGCCGATGGAGCCGGAAACCCGAGCGTGCTGGAAATCTGCCAGTTGTTTCCGCCAGTCACCACCCATTGGTTGAAAGTAAAAGTGCCACTCGACCAGGTTTCATTGAAAAGGTCAATGTTGACCCTTGGTGCATTCCAGGTTGCAACGAGCGATTGCTCGTTAATTGACAAATCGGTAGGCGGTGGCTTTACACCCGCCACGTTAAAAGTGATCGTGGTATCGCCAAAAACAGGAACATTGTTCATTACGACCAGTTCGCAGGTAAACTGTGCAAAAGTCAGATGATAATTTCCTTTCCAGATGCCCGACAGCTGACCATGGCCCAGGCTGTCGAGGGGGATCCGGTAGTTGGTGTCGGGGTATAAGTTATTGGTGAGAAGGACAGGTACATTTTTCCCGCATAGCCCGCAATCGGTGGTTGTTTGGATGGTAACTGTAGAGGTCCAGCATTTGCCAAGCACATTGGAGAATGCGGGCGCTGAAACCCGCTGTCCGGGAGGAAAGACGGCTTTAACAGCCCACCGGTAAGGATTACATTGCATCATGGGCCAGGCATAATCTGTCCATGATGTGAGATTGCCTGTATAAACCGACGTCCATTGTGCCGGATTAGTTTCCTGCCCCTGGATCAATCGCCACACATGGTATGATGGGGTAAAAGTAGCTTCGTCCGTCATTACAGGACCTCCAGTACCCTTCACTACAGCCCGCATCATGTAGTTGCCAGCCACCGGTACCCATGGCCCGCTTCCTGACACAAATCTTGACCAGCTGCGGAGCTGTGGAGTGGTGGTGTCGATGCCAATCCCGCAGGCATGAGGAGGAATACCTTCCTGCTGCATCACCAGGTAAAAATCGCCCGAATTGATCGTAACCGGGGCGGCAAAGGTAAAATTAATCCAGCCAAAGGAAGCCGGGGTCACCTCCATACTGTCAACCGGCGTTCCGGGTACACCGCCGGGTCCGTCGGACTTAAAGACAAACATCTTGAATTTATTCAACGGAAGCGCTCCTGCCGGATAGTTTGACGATTCGCCAATGTTAATGATGCCCCCGGTTACTTTTGCGGGCCAGCCCAATGGCGTAAACCGCAAGGCATGCATGTTTCCTGCGGCAGCCCACACCGAATAACTTTCCTGGGATCCGTCGTCATAAACTAACTGGTAATTTCCCTGCGGTTGCGACCAGGTAAGGTTCACGGATATCGGATTGACGGGATTGTCTAAAACGGCTGTTACATTTTCTGGAGGAACAGGAGTGCAAAGAAGCGCTGCGTTCTGGGTGGTTGTCGTGTTGAAAGAAAGAAGTACCGTACCGGAAAAACTGTCATACCCTGTTTTACTGATAACAAAGGGTTGATATCCCACCAGGGGCAAGGTTAACAGGTAGGTACCCATACTGCCGGAATAGGTTATTGCTGCACTTGCACCTGAACCGACTGTGATTTTGGCCCCGACCACAATCGCTCCGGAACATGCATCCGTTACGAGTCCGGTAATGACAGGGTCACTTGCAGTATTGTGAGGAGCCAAAGGGGTGACGGTAACAACAACCTGCGCATGGCAGGGGGACACAACGAAACAAACTGATGATACGAGGATCATCAGCAGGGCTGATAATTTTATGATGGGTTTCATGGGAAAAAATGTTGGTTCAACAAAGATAAACCAAAAGCATTGAAAATCGTATTAATCAGGATATTTCATCAGGAAATGACCGATTCCGGCTTCGGTGAATTGTTCTCCAACTTTGTAAAACCCGTTTCGTTCGTAAAAAGACACGGCTTTAAGTTGAGCATGAAGGTAAATCGGTTTTTCCATGGATGTAACATCCTTCAGAACCTCTTTGAGGATGACTTCGCCGATGCCACGATTCCGGAACTGTGGCAGCACAGCAAATCGTTCAAGCTTGATCCCTTTTTCTGTTTCCCGCCAGCGGGCAGTGGCCAGGGGTTTTTCACCGAGAAAGAGCAGGTAATGCCGGGCTTCTTCCTCATGATCGTATTCAAGGCTGGCATCAACACCCTGTTCTTCCACAAAAACAGCTTTACGGATGGCGAATGCCTGTGTGGCCATCTCTTGATCCTGGAATGAAAATCGTTTGACTATAAACATATCATGTTATTTCAAGGAAACATTGTCCCATCCCGAAGGTGTCAGGTTCATCATTTCCCTGAAGCCGAGTTCGTGCAGCAGGCTGGCTGTTTCATCAAACAACATGGCGACTTCCTGCGGTTTGTGGGCATCTGAGCTGATGATGACAGGGATGTTTAGCTGATGAATTATTTTCAGAATTTCCGGACCCGGAAAAAGAGAATCAGATCGTTTTTTATAGAGTCCACGGGTGTTTACTTCCACAATGGTTCCTGATTGCCGCACCAATTCAAGGGTTTCATTGACCAGGGCGAGATACCAGGGTTCTGTTTCCGAGAAAAATCTTCCGCGGTTGTGCATTTTGATCTTGTCGAAGTGGCCGATGATATCCATATGGCTCGTGGTCAGCATCTCATTGATTTGCCGGTAGTAGGCTGTAACCCCTTTGCGGATATCGCCGCTAAAAAGAATATTCAGTCCGTCATCGTAGGTGGCGGGATCAGGACCGTCGATAAACCACAGATCGGCGGGGGTGCCGTTTCGCACAAGGTGTACTGATCCGATGAGGTAATCGAGGGGATAATGATCCTGGAACCAGGAAAAGGAGTGACCTGATCCGGGGATATAATCGGCTTCCATCCCAAGGAAAATCG
>JBAXFM010000249.1:0-7578 GCA_037139855.1 Bacteroidota bacterium | reverse complement strand
CCCTAAGACCCCATCCCCTGGCCCCTTCCCCAAAAAGGGAAGGGGCAGATAGTCCCTCCCTTTTTGGGGAGGGATTTAGGGTGGGGTATTTATTGTACATCAATCACCCGATACGCCGTACTCACCGGCACTCCCCTGAAATTCTCCATAAATCGCTCAGACACCCGCGCCAGACAACCTGTTTCCATCGGCAATCCCATATTAATAAGATCATTGACCACTTTAATGTAAAATTTCTCACTCAACACAATCCTGCTTTCAACGCTTTTGGTCATCAGCCGGGCAGTAAGATCAATGTCGCTGCCATAATAATCATTGGCGCCCTCAAAAAAGGTTATGTTGTGTACCTCGGTACAATAATGGATCGCAACCTTGCAATTGAGATACAGGTTCTGGTCGGGATGGTTTTTTATCAGGAACAGCGCTGCATATATATCCTCCAGCAAAGCAAAGCATGTATTGTTAGAGGATTTCCGCAACAACACTTCGTCCGGAATAAAGAGCATCATCTCATCACCGATACCCTTTACGATATGCTGCTGAAAATGATTGGCGTACAAAAGGTTGTTGAACGTATTGTTAAGTTTCCGTCCCCAATCTTTTAACCCTCCCTGGTATTTGATATCGGTCGACTTGTTGATATCCATAAAGAAACATATCCCCGGACAGCGCGGAATCTGATCCAGGGCAGTAACCATCTCTTCCGATTTCGGATCAGTATAATGGATGTAATGGGCCATTAAAATGCCTTTAAAGCATCTTCCCTGGTTGGATGAATCTCAAAAATGCTGGAGAAACCTGATATTTCAAATATTTCATGAATATTCTCCTGCAAGCCGCATAAGGCGAACTTTCCTTTAACCAGGGAAATCTTTTTCAAACCCATCAGCAGAATCCGCAAGCCACTGCTGCTGATATAATCCATGCTCGAACATTCTACCAGAATCCGGTGATGATTGCTGTCGATCATCTCCATGAGCTTCTTTTCCAGCATGTTGTAATTGGTGGTGTCAAGGCGGCCTTTAATACCGATGATAAGGCACTGATCTGTTTGCTGTTCATTGATTTCCATAATATTAAACTTTAGTTTTGCGTTAAAAATTTTTCTTTAAAATCACTATGTTCTTATTGTCTTCCCGTTGATATTCCACACTGTTCATCATCTCCCTGATGAAATGAATCCCCAGTCCGCCAATCTGGCGCTCCTCGAGCGGTTTATCAAAAACATCGTCCACTTTCTTCTCAAGCAGGTTAAACGGTTTCCCGTCATCTTCAAGGCGTATCATCAACTGGTGCGGATCAATCAAGGTAAACCCGAGGTCGATGGTGTGTTCCAGCTGGTCGTCAAATGCATAAAAGACCACATTGGTAAACAATTCCTCCAGTACGAGATTGATCTGCATCCCGGTTTTAACTGGTATATTCCATTCCTCTGACAATTCTTCTATTCTGGCTGCAATTTTTTCAAGTTCCGATACCTGATTCAGCAATCCCATATGAACTTCTGGTCTGGCTGCGAGGAATTGCCATTTTGCGTCCTTGTATTGTAATGCCAGAATGGTGATATCATCTGCCTGTTCTGCCCCGCTTGAAAACCGTTTCAGTTCGCCAATAAGCAACTCTGTGAGCGCCTGGGTGTTTTTATTTGCCAAAGCCGTGAGGGAAGCGGCCAGTTTTGCTTCTCCAAAGAAATCATTCGCTGTATTCAGAGCATCGGTGATACCATCGGTGGTAAGTACGAGAATTTCACTTGGCTTAAAACAAAACGTTCCGCAGGTATAATCAGCTGTTTCAAAAACCCCGAGGGGCAGGCCATTTCTGACTTTCAGCTGCCGGATATCTTCTCCTAATCCGACAATATAAGGATAATTATGTCCTGCATTGCAAAACTCCATCACCCCTGTCTTCAAATCGACGATTGCGGCAAAAAAAGTAACGAACATCTCACTCGGATTATCCTGACAAAGCTCGTGGTTGATACTCTGCATCACCACATTGATTGGCATGCCGGCAACCGCCTTTGCCCGGAGAAGGGTGCGGGTTACCATCATAAACAGTGACGCTGGCACTCCTTTTCCTGCCACATCGCCAATGGCAATGCAAAGATGATCGTCATCAAGATAAAAGAAATCATAGAGGTCGCCACCAACAGCCTTTGCAGGATCGAGCGTGGCAAACAAATCCCAGTTCTCGGGGGTGGAGAAACCACGTGGAAGCATTCCCATTTGAATGTTGTGTGCCACTTTCAGTTCACTTTCGATCTTTTCCTTCGCAGTAGTTGTTTCTTCCAGATGATGAATATAGGTCCGCAGCTCATCCTGCATGGCTGCAAAGGCCCTGGTAAGTTGTGCAACCTCATCCTGTGATTTCCTCACCGGCAACTTTGCATTGAAATCGCCTTGTCCGATCTTATGGGTCGCTTCGACCAACCGCACAATCGGGCGCGTCATTCTTCTGGTTATAAAAATAGTTGTCAGCAGCAGAATAATGATGCTGACACCGAACATCCATGCCATAACCTTTAAATATACATACATGGTGTCGAGCAATTCTTCTTCCGGGAAGATGATCCCGAACGACCAGCCCGTCTTCTGAACCGGTGCATAACTCAGGAAACAGGGAAATCTTTTGGCCTCCAGTCCATCCATGGAAGTAAAGCCTGTTTTCCCTGACATCATCTCCCGGATGGCCCGTTGAGTGGCTATGCCCTTTCCAACCCTGGCAATATCTATAATATTCTGATCATTCCTGCTTGATTTGGGTGATGCAATGATTTTACCCTGTTTTGAAATCAACACACCATAGCCTGTTTTGAAAATATTGATTTTACTTACAATGCGTGCAAAACCGGCAAGCGATACATCCATGGTTAAAACTCCTGTAAAAACCCGTTTTCCCTTAATATTCCGGTATATTGGCGTAGAATAGGTACACATTAAAGTATCTCCGCCTCCTTTATCAAAATACGGTTCAGTCCACACGGGTCTGTTGAGCAGTTTTGGAAGCCGGTACCAATCCATTTTGAAATAGTCATATTGCGCGCTGCCCAGGATCCTGGTAACCACTTTACCGTTTTTTTCGCAGGAGTAGGGGGCATACCAATAACTGCCCTTCCCGTTGAGATAGGGCTCAAAGGCCAGGCAGGTACCAAAAACAACCGTATCATGCACGACAAAGTCCCTGGCGATCCGCAACACTTCCGAATAGTTGATATCCGGATTTTCCATCGCCTGGGCCAGCGTTTGGGGCACCAGTTCAGTGGGCTGCAGTACATTTTCAAACCGGGCAACCGTCTGTTCCGTCATGTTGGTTGCCTCATTCTGGGCATTCAGATAGAGCAGAGCGCTTGAAACTCCGTATCCGATCACCATCGGAAAAAACAGAATGAGCAGGATTGCAATAAGAAAGAAGAGGCTGTAGCGGAATGCCAGCCCGCGAAAAAATGTCAGCTTTGGAAAACGGAGTCGCAAAATCGTCGATTTATATTTTTCACCGTAAAGGTAAAAAATTATCTTTTGAGTAATCTGAAAATTGATATTTTTGACAACTCATATCTTAACCTAAAAAAAACACCAATGAATAAGGAGATTCATCAACTACAACCTGAACGACTCTGGCACTATTTTCTGGAAATCTGTAAAATTCCGCGCCCTTCGAGGAAGGAAGAAAAAATCGCAGCCTACATCAGTGAATTTGCTGCAAAACACAACCTGGCATGCAACATTGATGAAACCGGGAATGTGCTGATCAAAAAACCGGCCACTCCGGGTTATGAGGGACGGAGAGGCGTTATCCTGCAAAGTCACCTGGATATGGTTTGTGAGAAAAACTCTGACACACCACACGATTTTGACACCGACCCCATCCTTCCCTGGATTGACGGAAACTGGGTCAAAGCCAAAGGAACAACCCTTGGAGCCGACGATGGAATCGGGATTGCAGCGGCTTTAGCCATTCTGGAAGCCACCGATATCCCGCATGGCCCGTTGGAGGCGCTATTTACCATGGACGAGGAAACAGGCCTTACTGGTGCCTTTGCTTTAAAGCCCGGACAATTGGAAGGTCGTATTCTGATCAACCTCGATTCTGAGGATGAAGGACAGCTGTTTATCGGATGTGCGGGCGGAAAAGACACCGTTGCCACGATGCCTATGGAAACCGATGATGTTCCTGCCGGCCACGTTGCATATAAAATAAGCCTTACCGGATTAAAAGGCGGCCATTCGGGCGACGATATCAACAAAGGATTAGGCAATGCAGTGAAACTCATGAACCGGTTTCTCTGGAATGCAAGCCAAACCTTCGAAATTGCCCTGGCTGATTTCAATGCCGGCAATCTGCGCAATGCTCTTGCCCGAGAAGCCTTTGCCATTCTGACTGTTCACAAGGACAATGAGAAAGCATTGCTGGAATATGTTTCTGCGTTTTACAACGATATTAAAGGTGAACTTCAGGTAACAGAACCCGATATTTCATTGGTAACCGAAACTGCTACAATGCCGGAATTAGTCCTGAACAGTGCACTTCAGGCGGATCTTCTTGATGCGCTTTATGCCTGCCCTCACGGAGTTATCGCCATGTCGCGTGAAATCCCCAACTTTGTTGAAACCTCTACCAACCTGGCTTCCGTAAAGTTCATTGATAAAAAAATTGTTATTACGACCAGTCAGAGAAGCTCTGTTGAATCATCTAAAAAGGATGTAGCCGATATGGTTGCAAGCGTGTTTTATCTGATGCAGGCAGACGTGGAGCATTCCGCGGGCTATCCCGGCTGGAAACCAAACCCCGATTCGGAGGTACTCCGTTTCAGCGTTGAAGCCTATCGAAAGCTGTTTTCGGCGGAACCAGAGGTGCTTGCCATTCATGCCGGTCTTGAATGTGGCCTGGTAGGCGCCATTTATCCCGGAATGGATATGGTATCATTCGGCCCAACCATCAAAGGAGCTCACTCGCCTGATGAACGTCTCGATATTCCTTCTACGGTAAAATTCTGGGAACTGACGCTGGAAGTGCTGAAGAATATTTAAAAGGAATAATGCAGGCAATGAAAACAATGCAGGCAATGCAGGCAATGCAGACAATGCACTAATTAGATTGCTTTCATTGCTTTCATTGCTTTCATTTTCTTTAAAAGTGCGAATGATGAAAAGTACATTAACGGTTGTTTTGCTGCTCGCCTGCATAGCTGGCATATCTCAAACTACCTTTGAATTCTCCGACAGTGCAGTATTATCAAGATTGTCGCGTGATGTTCACATCCTGGCATCCGATTCGTTTGCAGGGAGGAAATCCGGATCGGATGGAGAACGAATAGCATCCGGCTATATCATCAGGTCCTTTAAGGAGGCGGGATTAATACCACCCGGGGGCAACGATTCATCCTTTCTCCAACCCTTTCCGATTAAATCAATCAGGATTCCACGAACTTCCAATACCATGATTATAGAGGGATTTAACAATCCGCTCTATGTTCAACACGATTTCAGCCCGACAGCTTATTCAGGCAATGGCAGGGAGGAAGGGCACAATTACCTGTTGATTGACCTGGCCCGTTATGGAACCCCGGGACAAATCAAGATGGGAGACACCGGACATTCCGTCAGGCAAGCAGTACAACATGCTTTTCAACAGGGTTATAATGCTGTACTTCTGAGTAACGAAGGGAAGTTGAACGGTTCCGAAGCAGATTCTCTTTACGACAGGATGCATGTAAAACCTGAAAATGGGCTGGTGGTCTCTGTAAATTCTGACATTGCCATTTACCTGCTTAACCATCCTGATGCCAATATATCCCTCAGTGTCGATATCAAGCGAACCAGCACCATATGCAACAATGTGGTCGGGGTTATCAATCACGAAGCTCCCCATACAATCATTATCGGCGCCCATTACGACCATTTGGGACTCAACAGCAAACGCAAGGTATTCAACGGCGCTGACGACAATGCAAGCGGAACCGCCACCATGATGGAGTTATCAAGGTATTTGAAGCAGTGCGGCGACAGCTCAAACAATTATCTGTTTATCGCATTTTCAGGAGAAGAAGAAGGGTTGCTTGGTTCCGGCTATTTTGTTAAACATCCATTGGTTTGTTTACAATCCATAAACTTCATGGTAAACCTCGACATGGTAGGCAGACTGGGTTGTGAGGGAAATCGGATCATCGCATTCGGAACAGGATCTTCACCCTCCTGGCGTAAAGTTTATAAGGAAACCGCGCATCCAGGGTTCCGGCTCAGCCGGGTAAATGGTGTCCACAATTTCTCCGACCATCTTGATTTTTACCGTCATCAGATTCCCATTATCTCGCTGACAACGGGGTTTCATTACGATTATCATACAACCCATGATGATGCAAGCACGATCAATTATACCGGAATGGTGGATATTGTGAAATACCTGGAAGGATTACTTAGAAACGTCTCAGCCATTGGCATGGTCGGATATCAAAATGTTTCGGGATATGCCAATTTCGGTGCAAACTTTAAAATTGTCATAGCGGGCATTGATCATCTGTTATCCGTAGGATCTGATGAATAAACCGAAAAAACAATGCAGAACAATTAAAGCCCCACCCCTACACCAAGTCTGAAGATCGGGTTTGTATACGGTGAATTATAGGAATCGTTCAGGTTAAACAGAATCAGCAAATCCATGGAAACCCTGTTACTTAAGGGCTGACGGTATCCGCCGCCCACAAAAATACTGTTAACTTCAATAGTTGCATTTCCCCGGACATAAGGATTGCCATAGGGATCGAAGATCGTACCATAGGGCGACATCCTGTAAGGCTGCACATAAGAGAGGTATTCGTATTCCACATGGGCAAAGAAGTTTCCGATAAAGCCGTCAAACAGGCTTGAAAGGTAATATCGCAGATAAATTCCCCCACCATAAACATTGGATTTATAAGGCAGGTACTCCTTCGTATCATTATCAAAGAAATAGTTCTTATAATAATAGTACTGGTAGATGAACCTTAAGCCTACCGAAAGCTGATCGACTGTTCTGATGCGGATCTCCGGCGATATGGTAACACCAGTAACACTGCCTAATTGAAAGCCAACATTGCCGCCAATAGCCACACGACGCCAGAAGTTATCAGGGTCACGGGGCTTTGAAGATAATGAAGGGATGGTATCCTGGGCAACTGAAGATGCTATATATATGATACAGCAAAGTAAAAACAGGGTTAGTTTGAAGGCTCTTTTTTTCATTTTTAGCAGGTTTCAGCGAAGTAATTCAATTGAACTACAAATATAATCAAAAATAATTGAAATTAATTGATTTTATATCATTCTATATTTCAACGCATTAAATCAGTTTATGGAAAATAATTGCAGAAATATGAAAAAATTGTTAAATATTTCTTGGTAGTTAAAATATAATCTGTACTTTTGCACTCCCGTTACGATGTACTTTGAATGTCTGGAATGCAAAAACAACCGAGAGTGGAGATTGATTTTATGTGAAGTTGGCAGTGAGGAAAACTTTTTTAAAAATATTTTAAAAAATGTTTGGTAGAATGAAAAAAGGTTGTAATTTTGCAGTCCGATTTAAAACAAAGTACCCGGATGG
>JBAXFM010000248.1:0-7596 GCA_037139855.1 Bacteroidota bacterium | reverse complement strand
TCATTTTGATTCAAATTCTCCGGCAGATAATATCGCACCTACGGCGCGAAATGCATCCGTACCTCATCGTGCTACCAGAATTTCGCTCCTATGGAGCGCAGTGAAAAAGGTCCTGGCTACCATTGTCATCAAAAGCACATTGTTTATTCCTGCTGTTGCCCCCATCCCCCCGGCCCCCTCCCCCAAAAAGGGAAGGGGAGGCTGGCACTAACAAACCATACATCTGTCAATCATGCTATTATGCCTATAAGAATACCACTCCCCTCCCTTCTTGGGGAGGGGTTGGGGGTAGGGTTCAATGAAGGAGGATATGAGGAATAGTAGTTTATTGACATTTTAGAGTGGACTCATTGAATAAATTGATTACTTTTATGTGAAAATATTAACATTCCTTTCCCCGGTATCAAATCAAACACCATGAAAAAACTAATCTGCATCCTCCTGTTCTTAACCCCGGTACTGGTGCATGCCCAGCAAAACGGGTACAAATCTTCAATGTCGGATTATATGTGGCAAAATATCGGGAATGCGGGAATCTCATCCGGCGACGCTGAATTGCCAAGCCTGGCCTTTAGTCCGGCCGGGGATCCCTACCTGGCATATTATGATGTCTCAAACTTTTTTAATATGACGACCACGGTCAAAAAGTTTGATGGCGCTAATTGGATCAATGTCGGACCGGAAGGCTTTGACACTGCCGGACCGCCGAACCTCGCTTTTAGTCCGGCCGGCGAGCCTTATATTGCCTACAAGGATTATTACCTCAACAAAGCCACGGTCATGAAATTTGATGGCTCCGACTGGGTAAGTGTGGGGATGAAAGGGTTTTCGGCAGGATCGGTCAGTTCCATGTCGTTCGCCTTCAGCCCATCAGGAAATCCTTACGTAGCCTATGCTGATGGGAACAACAACCGGAAGATGACGGTCATGAAATATAACGGCACTCAATGGATCAATGTCGGAAATCCTTATTTTTCCATGGGCGACGTTGAATATACCAGCCTGGCATTCAATCCGTCCGGCGAACCCTATGTGGCTTACCAGGATTGGGCAAATGCAAAATACATGACGGTGATGAAATTTACGGGATTCAATTGGGTGAATGTCGGCACCCCTGGATTCTCGGCTGGTGAGACCTACTGGTCCAGCCTGGCTTTTGGTCCTGACGGTCAGCCCTATGTGGCCTTCATGGATGGCGGAAATTCATTCATGGCAACGACCATGAAATTCGATGGTAATAACTGGGTGAATGTGGGCAATGCCGGCTTTTCGGCAGGAAGCGCGCAATGCATGAGCCTTGCTTTCAGTCCTTCCGGACAGCCCTATGTATCCTACAATGATGGAGAAAATGCGTTTAAAGCAACCCTGATGAAATTTGACGGCACGAATTGGGTCAATGTGGGCAATCCGGGATTCTCTGCCGGAGAAAGCATTTATACCAGCCTGGCCTTTGGTCCGTCAGGTCAACCTTTTGTGGCTTTTCAGGACAGATTGAATGCCGGTAAGATTACGGTGATGAAGTATGATTCGGTCACGGTAGGATTAACAGAACACCAGGGATCAGGGCTGTCGGTTTATCCAAATCCTGCAACCGGTTTCATCACAGTTGAAACATCCATGGATGCCAGAGAAAGTCTTCTGTCCATCACAAATATGCATGGTAAGGATCTGATCACCCGGCAGATAAATGAAGCTAAAACCATGATTGATATCAGTACACTCCCACCAGGTATTTATTTTATCCGGGTACAAAATGATAAAACCATTGCAACAGGTAAGCTAATTAACTCCATTTTCGGGGTGAAATATTAGGTAAAAACACAGCCCCGAATGGGGCGTAATCGATATCGCCCTTACAGGGCTTAATGATGTCGCTGGCCAAACGCACAGGGCTTCACCCTGTGTTAATAGATTCCGCCCTTTCAGGGCTAACGTTGATTTAAAATAAGAAATGTCTCGTCCTGAAAAAAGTTTACAGGCTAGAGGTGTGCGTGTTTTACCTGACCGAAAGGGATAGTCAGTATAGTAATATAATAAATTCGCAAATCGTCATTCGTCATTCGTCATTCGTCACTCGTCATTTGTAAATCGTAAATCCCAAATCGTAAATTAAACCACCTCTCCCTGTCACAAACCCTCAAAATTGCACTATCTTTAGGGCTTCAAAACAATCTGGTTATGAAAAAATCATACTTTATATCCTTCCTTTTCGTTTTTTTCTTCCTGAGTCCAGGGTTCCTGAAGGCGCAACATAAAACACTGGTATTGCAACCCGGTCCGGCAGATGGTATTGATGTGACAGTGCAGGATATCCATCCGAATTCGAACTATGTTTTCGACGATGATATCCACGCCAACACCTGGACTTCCGGAGGTGTTACGTTCATTGACAGAGGGCTTCTCGCGTTTAATCTCACGTCAATTCCACCGAACGCTCTCATTGTCAGCGCTACACTCACCCTGCACACCAACCTCAACTCCATGAATAGCGAGTTGAATTGCGGAAATAATGCTGCCTGGCTCATCAGGGCGATTGAACCTTGGAAGGCCGACCAGGTTACCTGGAATACCCAACCTGCCATTGCAACAACCAACTTTATCAATCTTCCCCAAAATATTGTGAATGATACCATTGGATACGCCATTGATGTATTGTATGATGTGCAGGACATGGTGGCAAATCCTGAAGCAAATTTCGGATGGCTCATTAAATTGCACACGGAGGAATTGTACACCGCCAGAATTTTTGCTTCCAGTGACAACACCACACCCGCGTGGAGGCCGAAACTATCCATTGTTTATGTTGCGTGCACCCCTCCGAAAGCAGGTTTTTATTTCAACTTTGCCGACACATTGGTCTACTTCTCCGACACCAGTAATACCACTCATTCGTATGCCTGGTCCTGGGATTTTGGGGATGGAACATTCTCGGCTGAGAAAAATCCGGCTCACTATTACCCGAACGTTGGCAGTTATAAAGTATGTATGACGGTAACCGACTCTTGTGGCACAGATTCGGCATGTAATCTGGTTTCCTTTTATCTGCCCATGCATGTACAGTTCTCTTCGGGGCTGCTGGTAACCGATGGGCTCAAAGTTGCTTTTACAGATCAGACCACAGGAGCAACATCGTGGTTGTGGAACTTTGGCGACGGTCAAACTTCCACAGTCCAAAATCCGGTCCATACCTATCAGCAAACCGGCGATTACAAGGTGTGTTTAAAAGCCGGAAATGGCTTTTCCGATGCAACCTCCTGCGATTCGGTTCATCTGAATGCATCGGTACCCTCAAAATACTATCGTACTGAAATATACCCCAATCCTCCCAAAGACAATAAAATAACCATCCGGTTTGAACAGGACGCAGCATCCGCAGATATTACCCTGTATGACTTCATCGGCCAAATGATCTGCCAAAGCCGGATCGGCCCTGCCAAAAAGGTTGATCCCATTGAATGGAACATACCTGATCTGGCAGAAGGAGCCTATTTTCTTGAACTCCGGTTTGCAGGGATCAGGAAGGTTTTCAAAGTGATGATTCCATAACCTGTCCCGTAGAAAGGACAAGATATTGGGTGAAAACAAATTCGCAAATCGTAAATCGTAAATCCCAAATCGTAACCCATGAAGAAAAAACAAATCCCCATGATCGTTTTGCTATTCTTCGTTGCGTTTACCGCCCGGTCGCAATGGTTCTGGCAAAACCCGAAGCCGCAGGGCAACACCCTCCTCTCCACCTGCTTTATCAATGAAAATGAAGGCTGGGCCTGCGGGAGCAACGGCACTATCATTCATACCGTCAACGGCGGAAATACCTGGACTACGCAATGCAGCAATATCCTGGCAAACCTGAACACCGTCTTTTTCATCGATCCAATGAATGGCTGGATTGTCGGGAGTTACCCGAATTCCTGGGAACTGATCCTGAAAACCACCGATGGCGGGAATACCTGGGACATCGTGCTGAATGCCGCCAACAACACCCCGCTCAGGGATATCTGGTTTATGAACGCCGGCAACGGTTGGGCAGTTGGTGGATCCGGCGAGGTTAAGTACTCGACTGACGGCGGATCAACGTGGTGGAATAAATATATCCCCAACGCCCAGAACCAGGACCTGGGGTCGGTCTTTTTCCAGGATAACCTGGCCGGATGGATCGTGGGGACCCACGGGACCATCCTGAAAACCCAGGATGGCGGTTCAACATGGACGGCAGTTCCTGCTCCCGACACCAAATCATACAACGGCATCTGTTTTTCAACGCCTTTGCAGGGCACCATCTGCGGCGACAGCGGCATCATCCTGTTCACCCAGAATGGGGGATTGACCTGGTCCGAAAAAGTGAGCGGCACTGCCGGAAGGCTGGTGAAGGTTTCATTTGCCTCCCCCGACACCGGTTTAATTACGGGTGCTGTCACCCTGCGAACGGTTGATGCGGGCAACAGCTGGCAAATCGTCAATTCGACCAACGGATTTATCAGCGGAAGTTTCCCCGGACCAAATACAGCCTATGGAGGCGGGTACAACGGGCATCTGGTGAAAAGCACGGACGCGGGCGTTACCTGGTTTGAGCTGAGCAGCGGTACGAATACAGGGCAGTTCAGGGATGCCTGCTTCGTGGATGAGCATACCGGCTGGCTGCTTGAGAATGGCAACATCATCCTGTTCACCTCCGACGGCGGCGATACCTGGAGCGGGATCGATACCACGAACGTGTTTTCGGATGCCTTTGTTTTTACAGATCCACTCCATGGATGGGCATCAGGTATCAACCAAATCGAAAATACCGCGGATGGTGGACATACGTGGAACCTCCAGTTCCTGGATCCGGGGCACTCCCTGTTTTTGCGTGACATCTGTTTTACCGATATCAGTCACGGATGGGCGGCCGGAACCGACACCGTTCTCCGCACCATCAACGGGGGCGCCAGCTGGGAGAAGGTGCCCATGGGGCCCGTCACTCCGTATGCCCTGTTTTTCATCGATCAAAATACCGGCTGGATTGTCGGAGAGGCAGGAAAAATCATGAAATCAACAGACGGCGGGGTTACCTGGGCGATCAAACCCGGCGGCACCACGGCAGAACTGCATGATGTAACCTTTTCAGATCCCCATCACGGATGGGCGGTCGGACACGTCTGGACCGGGGGGTATACCAGCGTCGTGCTTCGAACCTCGGACGGGGGAGAATCATGGGAATACCAGGAACTGCCCGGGGGACAGTGGCTCTATTCAGTTACCTTTCCCGATTCGCTCAACGGGTGGATCAGCGGTTCATACGGTCATATTTTTCACACGCAGAACGGCGGGATCACCTGGGAGCAGCAGGCCAACCTGACCAGCAATTATCTTTTCACCATCGATTTTGTGAATGCGAATACCGGTTGGGCCACCGGTTCCTACGGCACGATTTTAAAAACCAACAATGGGGGGATTGTTGGCATGAAACCTGTTGAAATCCCCGCCAGCCATGGAATGTTATCAGCATATCCCAATCCGGTCAGTACAACAGGCATCATCAGCTATCAACTGGAAAAACCCGCCATGGTAAACCTGACGCTGTTTAATGCAATGGGTAGACCCGTTAAAACCCTGGTCAATTCCAGGCAGTCCAAAGGGACTTTTACCCTTAAAATGGATTTTTCCACGCTCCCGGCGGGGTTTTACTTCTACCGGGTACAACTCGGTCAATATTCAGAAATAAAGAAAATTTCAGTAACTCGTTCCGACTGACAATTCGCCCCTTATGAAAAAAATTTCTATTCTGATCATCGTCCTATTTATCGGAAATACTTCAATCGCCCAGGATTGGAAATGGCAAAACCCTTTACCGCAGGGAAATACTTTATTCAGCATTTTCTTTGTGGATGCCAACACAGGCTATGCTGCCGGCACGGCAGGTACCATTCTCAAAACCATCAATGGTGGCGCTACCTGGACATGGCAGACAGCAGGATCG
This sequence comes from Bacteroidota bacterium, assembly GCA_037139855.1. Classification (GTDB taxonomy): domain Bacteria; phylum Bacteroidota; class Bacteroidia; order Bacteroidales; family FEN-979; genus CAIVAT01. Next base: position 1,637 of record JBAXFM010000248.1, on the reverse strand, counting down.
GTTAATCTTTATTTAAACAGTATTTATTTTGTCAATGCACAAACCGGTTGTGCAGTCGGATATAAAGGGGAGATTTTAACAACAACCAACGGCGGTGCGAATTGGACAACCCAAAACTCCGGAACGTTGAAGTCCCTGAGATCCACCTGGTTCACCAGTGAAACAACGGGGGTTGCCGTTGGCGACAGCGGTACCATTTTGAAAACAGAGGATGGCGGAATCACCTGGACTTCTCAAATTTCCGGAACTCCGTTTGCCCTACATTCGGTTTGTTTCACCAGCCCAAATACCGGATATGTGGCCGGTGAACATGGCATCCTGCTGAAAACCACCAATGGAGGCACAAACTGGACTATTCGACCATCAGGGACTAACTACAATTTATACTCCATCTGTTTTACCAATGCCCTTACGGGCTGTGCTGTTGGTGATGTGGGCACCATCGTGAAAACCACCAATGGAGGAACCACCTGGAAAGTTCTAAACCCGGGGATCTCAATGCAGTTACGTTCCATCCACTTTCCCGATTCAATTACCGGTTATATTTGCGGCAGTAATGGAAGGATCCTGAAAACGACCAATGGAGGGACCAGTTGGACCATCCAGGCTCAGGGAATTGCCTTAATCCTGTTTTCAGTATTTTTTACCAATGAAAACACAGGTTATACATTGGGTGATCAACTGGAAATTCTGAAAACGACAGACGGAGGAACCACCTGGAACCCTCAGTCTTCGGGCAGTGTAAACTGTATCAATTCGGTTTATTTTGCCAATCCTACAACAGGTTATGCCTGCAGTGACAAGGGTTCAATTTTAAAAACCACCAACGGAGGGGCCAATTGGGAAATCCTGACTTCAGGAACTACCAGACATTTGTATGCTATTTCTTTCACTGACCAGAATACAGGGTACGCAGCAGGCAGTAGTGGTACGATTCTTAAAACAACCGATGGAGGAACAAACTGGATGATCCAGTCTTCCGGAACTGTTTTTGATTTGGGTTCGATTTGCTTTACTGATGCCAACACGGGTTATATGGCGGGTTACGCCAGAATCATAAAAACCATCAATGGCGGGATGGACTGGACGATACAGTATGCCAATGATACCGCATCCATTCTTTTGTACGGTATCAATTTCCCGGACAATAATACCGGTTATGCAGTAGGCAGAGACGGAACCATTCTAAAAACAACAAATGCCGGCGTCGATTGGGCGCGTCTGTCTTCCGGGACGACAGTATCATTGAGTTCCGTCTTTTTTACCGATGCCCATACGGGTTATGTGGCAGGTTGGTCGGGAACCATCATGAAAACAACCAATGGCGGAACTGACTGGACCATTCAGCCTTCAGGGACAATCCATTATATCAATTCCATTTACTTCGCCGACTCAATAACCGGGTATGCTGTTGGTGACTATGGTACGATTTTGAAAACAACCAATGGGGGAAACAGCTGGAAAAGCCAGGTTCAGGTAACAGGCAATGCATTGTGGTCGGTGTTTTTCACCGATGCACAAACAGGTTATGCCGTAGGGGATCATGGTACGATTTTAAAAACCACAGACGGCGGAGATGCCATAACCGAAATACCGGGGAATGCCGGCAAATTTTTGATCTATCCCAATCCTGCGAC
>JBAXFM010000247.1:0-7604 GCA_037139855.1 Bacteroidota bacterium | reverse complement strand
GCCCATCTAAAATTAAATTTCCATTAATGTTGAAGCTGCACCCAGGCAGTAAACATTGGGTACAAGAACCTGGCCGTTTCCTAAGGTAGTTCTAATAACCACCCCGCAGGTAATTCCGCTCAGGTAGCTATAAGCAACATCCACATCTATGGCTGCCTGCACAGATACAGGATCAGCTACATGAATTTGTCCAACCACTGTACACGGAGGAAATCCCGTGAATGCGCCTACATTTGTGCCAATGTCGCCGGTCACATAGGAAGCCCCATCATTACTAAATGCACCAACAGCGGTAAAAAGTGCAAAGTTGGCAGCTGCCCCCAGTGGAGGCACTTGTCCGTAATTAGCCTTCGGTAAAATTAACAGAATAACCGAGGTTAGAATAAGCAGTAATTTAGTTTTATATTTTTAAATTTATTTTGTGAAATGATTTTCACGGTACAAAGGTCTGTTGATTGGCTCCCGAAAGCATTATACAATTATTGACAAGATTTATATCATTCACACTCTCAGGAAGAGCATCATCCATCTTTCTATTCATAAAGGTTGATTATGTGTGAATTATGTAACTATTTTCCAAAGTTATGTAACGCGAAAGGGTTGCAAAGAACCTAAGTTTGTAAAAACTTTATTCTGATAACCACTTAAAAATATGAAAAGAGAGAAATTAGAAACACTTGCTTTTGAGAACAGCAACCCTTGCGTTACGATTTCAATGAACACACACCGGACTTCTCCCGATAACCTGGAAGACATTGTCGGATTAAAAAATCTTTTAAATGAAGCATATGAGCGTGTGATTGATGAATATGGCAATCATCCGGTTACTGGTTTGCTGGAGAAAATTGATAACCTGGAAAAAGAAATCAACGTGAATTATAATTTGGACAGTTTACACATTTTTCTTTCAAATTCAACAAAGGAAATAGTAAGATCATCATGGCCTGTCTTACACGATGCGGTGCATGTCTCAGGGAATTTTGCCATTAAGCCATTAATAAAAGACTTTAACAGGACCGTAGATTACCTTATTCTTGTTCTATCTCAGTCGGGTGTTCAGCTATTACATGCCATTAATGATGGCATTGCCGTTGAAATTAAAAACGATGATTTCCCTTTTGTTAAAAACCCTCATGTTTTAACTGATAAGGATAAATTAAGTGATGGTAAGAAGGTTGACAATATGGTCCGTGAGTTTTTTAATAAAATTGACAAAGCAGTAGTGAGAGTGCATCATAAAACCTGTATGAAATGTGTGGTGATTTGCACTGAAGCAAATTACAGCCTTGTGATGCAGGTTGCGGACATACCTGCCATTTATCTTGGATACGCCAGTTTAAACTACAGCAATAGAACAAACCATACCATCGCCCTGGATGCATGGCAAATAGTCAGGGAATATCAGAAAAAAAGCAGAACACTGGCAATTTCGGAAATGAAGGAAGCTGCGGGTCATGGAAAGGTCATTACCGATTTGACTGAAATATTGCGGGCAGTAAAGGAAGGCAGGGGCGATTTACTAATTACACATGATGACTATCATCAATCTGTTGTAATGACGGGAGATTATACCTTCAATCTGGTAACCGATGTCACTTTACCGGGAACAATTGACGACATATCAAGTGATATTGCCTGGGAAGTGATATCCAAGAAAGGTCGTGCCATATTTACGGCCCAGGAAGAATTCAGATCAATAGGTGAAATTGCACTTAAAGTGAGGTATTAAGGGACTGAAAATGAACACCATCAGAACAAAAAAGTATGTTTTTTCAAAAGCAGTTGACAATTATCTGATTGGCATTGACAAGGCTTATAAGTTCACTATCCGTTTTTCACGGAAGTATTTAAAAAGCCTTTTCATTTTCGCGAAGCTATCAACGCCACTTTTTTGAATGAACATGGGGAGCAGAAGGTCGTGAGTGTAATTTCACTAACACTGGCGAAAAGCTAACGGTTCACAACATAACGACCCTCATATCCAATGCATTCCAGCCAGTATTTCATATAATTCAGTGCATATGTGAGTCAATGATAAGCCCAATGTGTGAATGATATAACTTATTTAAATGATTGTGTAATACTTAATATTGTTTACATGCTAACCTTTGCATCGAAATCAAAAAATCATAATTAAAATTAGCAAAGATGGAATCCTCAGAAGAACAAATCATCATAAAATCAATGGATGAAGAAACATTCGCGTCATACAGCAGCACCAAAATCCAAAACATCGGTCTTAGGGCTTTGCTGTCCATAAAAAAAATCTCCGTCACATTGGACAAAAATTATTCCAAATTGCTGCAAATTGAAAGGGAACTTGATGATGCGGATAAAAATGGTTTGTTGATCATTAAAGCCAATACTTCGCCGGAAGAATCCACCAGATGGGAATCAGTTATACAGGAAGTTAATAACGCGTTAAAATGCATTCACGATACCCTGACTTCAGTAAAAGAAAAGATGGCGCAAAAAGAGAATGACGGCTACCCGTATCTGTGGAATGAACTGTCTGTACATTTAACTGTATTAATGGATAATTCTAAAAATGCGGCAAATTCAGGAAGGAGATTTTTGCCCGAAGCAGTTCACCTGCAGTGGGAAAGGGAATTTGTACAACTTGCAACACCGCTTGTGGAATCACTCATTATACATACGGATTCGTTCAGGGTATTGCAGCAAATGATTGAACGATACACGCCCGTTGAAATAAAGGCAATAAACCAGATGATTGCAAACCATATTCCCATAGATTTTACAGAGGAAGAAGCCGTTCATTACCAGGATGACTATAATAAAGCGCTGGTAAATTTTAAAGATGAATTTAAAAAAGAAAAAAATCTTTGGGATACATTTCTGGATATTCTGGCAAGAGGCACACACCAGTCGCCATCTGAAAGAGTAATGATGGAAAGATGGGTTGATGGAGAAGAAAGTAATCTGTAGTATCCTGGTTTCAATTCTCGAAAATCGAAGTCAACATTTATTGAATAAGAAAATACCGTTTATGAAAATAATTCTGTGTTTAATTATAATCATTGGAACCGCATTCAGCCAGAGTTTAACAGCTCAAAACAAAGAGATTGAAATATCTTCATTGGCAATGCAAATTCTATCAGCAAAATAGGTCAGTAACGATGTTCAGTTAAAATATTCCTGGACTTCACGGACAGAAATCCTGAAGTCAACAGAGGTTCTGAACATCATGATCAAAAAAAAGTAAAAGCACTTCAACCATTAACTCTTAAAAACCGAAACAAATGACCGCACCAACCAAATTTGAATTACCACCATTACCCTATGCGTATGATGCGCTGGAACCGTTTATCGATAAACTAACCGTAGAAATACACTACAGCAGGCATCACAAGGCATACTTTGACAATTTTATCAACGCCATCAAAGGGACCCCAATGGAATCGATGACCATCAGGGAGATTTTCAGGAATGTCAGCAAAGAGCCTGTGGCCGTAAGAAACAACAGTGGAGGCTTTTTCAATCATACCTTCTACTGGGAGAGCTTGAAAGCCCATGGAGGCGGCATGCCAGCAGGTACATTATCAGATGCCATTAATAATATATTCACCTCGTTTGAAGAGTTTAAAAAACAATTTTCGGAGGCGGGAAAAACCAGATTCGGCAGTGGCTGGGTATGGCTCTGCCTCAATGATAAAAGTACGCTGTTTATCTGTTCCACTCCAAACCAGGACAATCCGTTGATGGACATCGCAGAGAAAAAAGGGATTCCACTGCTTACCCTTGATGTATGGGAACATGCCTATTATCTGAAATATCAGAATAAAAGGCCGGATTATATCGAGGCATTCTGGAGTGTTGTCAATTGGGAAGAGGTCACCGGTAGATATGAAGCTGCTTTAACCTTATTGCATAAAAAGTAGAATCGTATAAACCATAATATTAAAATAGGATCCATTAAGCATGCTACCCACGTTGTATTGCAAATCGCAGGAAGAGTGTAACCGCATCATGAAGATCCTGGTGTTCTCAACCCTTTGATAGTAAATTTGTCAACAGATGTTGTCGTTGTTGGAGAAGGGATTGCAAGATTAAGTGTGATTCTGGTGTGCAAGTCTGTGGATCACTTTTATGGATTTATAGTGAGTATCCCGATGATAATGATGACTTTTCCCAGTGGTACCGTTAAAAATGCATTGCCTTCGATTGTCATGTTTCTGCATTGTGCCGGGTTGCCGGGATTATTATTAACCAGGGGATTATTGGTTACCAACGGTATATAAACGTCATCCTGTGGCCCGGGAACAATGTTTAAACTCCAGTTCCCGGGTGTATTCCAATCGTTGGATATTGCGCCAGTCCAGGTAAGCAATGACGAGTGCGGATCTTTTCCGTCCGTCCATTCGTAAGCACCCATGTCGATGGTTGTATCCTGGATCCTTACTTCCCCGCGAATATCAATCAGTTCGGGATTATACGGATTATTTCCTTTGTTTACGCAGGGCGAGATGCCAAAGAGCCGGCAATCTTCACCAGCCGCATTGATAAAAAGAGGGTTGGTGGTTATATCGTGATTGGTGGCTAAGAGAACACCCCCTCCTGTAAGGTAGACATCCCCTGTCTCATTTGCATAACAAGCGTAATTCAAGGTTGTCGTCCCCTGATTAATGAAAAACTGGTTTCCCGGATGGCTTGAAGCAGAGGCGACATTACCCCAGACAATACAATTGTTAAAAACAGGGGTGCAATTGCCCGAATTCTCGATTCCGCCACCGGTCAGCGCAGTATTGTTGGTGAATGTACAATTGATCATCAACGGGTTACTCAGGTCCGCATTATACATCCCTCCGCCTCCCGGCGTTGAAGAATTATCAACGAATAAGCAATTGGTGACCGTTGGGGAAGAAGTGGTCAGGTTGGCCATTCCCCCGCCGTTCAATGAATAATTGTGGTTGAAAATGCAGTTCAGCACCGAGGGGGAGTTGGAAATATTCAGCATGCCGCCACCCTTATCAAAAGGTGAGGCGCCATCCCCGTTGCTGCCCTGGATGGTGAATCCGTCCAGGACGGCGGCATTGGTTAATCCCAGTCCTGAAGGATGATAGAAAACATGATAGCAGTCATTCTCATCTTTTCCGTTGTCATTCAGGTCGCCGCTCAGGATGGTTTCATTGGTCACCAGGTCCCGGGCCGAAAGATCAAAAGTAACCGGCTCATTTCCTGCAAAACCGCCAAAGATCATGGCATCCTCTTTCATTCTGAAATGCTGGTGCCGACTGGTTGGCTGAATGATATCATAGGTCGAGCCTGGCTTGTATTTTCCGGCAGCTACCCATATCCGGTTCCCTGACGTCACTGAATCCAGCGCAGGCTGGAGTGAAGTAAAAGCATTGCCCCAGCTTATTCCGGAATTACTGCCTGTTGCATTGAGGTTCACATAAATGGTCCTGATTCTGCCGGTAATAAACTGTCCGCATGAAGTGATATTTTTGAATGTGGCCTGGTCGGTACCGGCATTTACAGAAGTGGCATGAGATCCGAAGATCCATGATGAATCGGAAGTATAATACCGGTCATAAAGAAGGATCCCGGAAGGAGTAATGGTGTCGGAAGAGGTAAGGTTCGCTTTCACTGTAAACATCAGGTCGGCAGAAAATGTGCCGGTGCCAAACTGATGTAAAACCCAGTACCGGTTATTCATCACGGAGGCCTGGCAGAGCGGATTGACATTGGAAGAGGTGTCGATACATGAGACAACGAACTGGTCAGTGCCCGACTTCTGGGTGAAATTCATGGTCAATCCCGTACCTGTGAAATTTACCGGTCCGGTAGCCGATACATTGTTGGTAAAGCTTGTGCCGCCCCCGGCAGGAATTGTGGAGGTAATCCAATTGGAATTGCTCATGCTAACCAGGGTTCCCATGTGACCTCCTCCATGATCCTGTGCAAAATTCCCCGATCCCTCATTGAACTGCCAATACCCGATCAATCCAGGTGCATCGCCGGCAATTGTCAGGTGCATGTTTTCCCGTATCTGCTGGGTGGTCCGGGCCACATTCCATATCCGGATTTCATCCAGCTTCCCTGTATAGAACCGCTCCAGCCTGTTATAACAACCGAGAGAAGGCAGATAACCGCTGCCCGGATCAACCAGCAGCAGGGAGGGTGTCGAAAGGGACTGGCAAAGGATACCGTTTATATAGAGCTTCATTCCTGTGCTGCTGTCCCAAACCCCGCAAACGTGCTGCCATTGATTAAGTACCGGGGCGGGGCCGGTAATATTGTACCAGGTGTTATTGCTGAGTTTTACCGCGAAAACACAGGAGCTTTGTGAAAAGGATACCAGGAATTCCCCGTTATCCCCGTGATAGATGACCATGGACTCGGTCGAACCGACAGCCGTGGGATACATCCAGAATTCCGCGGTGATGGCAGCAGGGGAGGAATAATAGAGCGGATCTACCTTGACATACTGGCTCGTTCCGTTGAAGGACAATGCATCTCCTGCATACCGGTCGGGAACCAGCTTCGCCGGCACCAGGAACTGGCCGGTCTGGCTTACGTTATTAAAAACGATGGTATTGGCGGCAACGCTTGCGGATGTGGCGTTTTTGACAAAGGTCCAGCTGGAATCAGCATTGCTGCCCCGCTGGTACAACCGGTTCCGGTCAGGTTGAACCGAATCTTTCGGGATAAGAGGCTGCTTCACCACGAAGGTCATGTTGGCCGTAAGGGAGGCTCCTCCGTAACTATCCAGGATCCAGTACCGGGGATAGACCGTGTTTGATCCCGGCGGGCCGGTATTGGGAAGGGTATCGAGACGAGAGACCACGACGGTATCCTGCTTAGAGACCATCTGGAGATTCATCGAGAAACCAGTTCCAGGGAAAGCGACATTTCCCGGTGATGCAACTACCTGCTGGTTGCTTGTGCCTCCTGCTGCAGGAACCGCAGAGGGAACAAAGCAGCCAGGTACGGTCATGTTCTTCAGGGTGCCGTTGTTCCCCCCGGAAATGTCGGCGATCAGATTCCCTGCATGATCGTTGAACTGGTGATAGGTAACCAGTCCGGAAGTTGCCGGAGAGATCATAAGGTGCATATCGGCGCGGATCTGGTCTAAGGTCCGTGCCGTTTGCCAGATCCTGAGTTCTTCAATCTGCCCCAAATATCCGCTGCCGATAACGACAGGCGAAGTACCATGCTGGATGGCCTCGGCCTGATCAGGCGTTCCTTCCTGGCCGTTCAGGAAAATTGTCACATACGGATTCACGGATGCCATGTTGAATACCGCGGCAATATGACACCAACGGTTCAGCAACAGCGTTCCCGGTATTTCATAATATCCGAATACCGCTGTGTTATTAATTCCGAAAGTCAGGATAGCGGCATAAGGATCAAAGAACAGATTCACTTCCCATTCAGCTCCTTTCTGGATGATCGTGTGAAAATCGGAGGTCATGGAGTCCGGTTTCATCCAGAATTCCACTGTAAATGTATTTCCGAAATGAAAATTACCAGGATTATCCAGAACAACGGAATCCACGGCGGCTTTCAGATGGAGTGCAGTGCCGCCATAAATATCTTCTTCCCTGGAAGTTTCATACCCACCGATATCGATCCTTCGGTTC
>JBAXFM010000246.1:0-7719 GCA_037139855.1 Bacteroidota bacterium | reverse complement strand
TGGTGTTTTGCTGATAAATTCCAATCCAGCCCTTACCAGCCTGACGGGATTGAACAACGTGACCTATATCGGGATTGAAATTACCAATAATCCTTTATTATCGGACTGTGCCGTGCAAAGCATCTGTGAATATCTGGCAAACGGCAAGGGCACGACTCACATTTACGGCAATGCAACAGGTTGCAACAGCATTGAGGAGGTCAAAGATGCGTGTGGCATAACCTCAGTGGAAAATTTGGCTTCTGAATCATCATTGACCATTTACCCCAATCCCGCATCCACCATCATTATCACCGAAACCCCTGCAACATATACCCAAAGCCTTTTATCTATAATGAATGTGAGTGGTCAGGTAATGATTGCCCGTCAAATCACTGAACCCAACACCCAAGTTGATATCAGCAATCTATCAAGCGGGGTTTATTTTGTACGACTGACTGGCGAAATGAATGTGGCGATGGGAAAATTCATCAAGAAATAAACTTATAATCAATGCTAAACATAGCGGTATGAAAAAGCTTTACATCATCTTAATTACACTGATGGCATTTGCCAGTTCATCTGGTCAGGGATGGCAATGGTCAAACCCTTTTCCTACAGGTAATGATTTACATTCAGTGTATTTTGCTGATGGAAACGCAGGTTATACTGTCGGGAATAAGGGCACAATAGCAAAAACAACAAATGGTGGAGCCACCTGGACGCTTCAAACTTCAGGGACAATTAGTGACCTGACATCTGTGTTTTTTACAGATTCAAACACAGGGTTTGCGGTAGGTTGGTTTGGAACCATGCTAAGGACAACAAATGGAGGAACAAACTGGTCAATTCTGAATTGGATCACCACAGAAATACTTTATTCAGTGTATTTTGTAAATAGTAATACGGGTTATATTGTTGGCGGAAGTGGAACCATATTAAAAACAACAGATGGGGGTGCTAACTGGATTGTTCAAACCTCTGGCACTTTAAAGGCGTTAAAATCGGTTTATTTTACAGACCCAAATACAGGATATGCAGTAGGAGAGAGTGGGTTAATTCTTAAAACTGTAAATGGAGGATTGAACTGGTTAATTCAAAATTCGATGACATACAGTGATTTGAGCAGTATATGTTTCGTAGATGCCAATACTGGCTATTCGGTTGGTGGCGGTTTATACAATACAAATGGGACTATCATAAAAACCACAAATGGTGGAACAAACTGGACAACCCAATTATCTGGAAACTCAAATGCTTTATATTCAGTAACTTTTACAGACATCAATACGGGTTATGCTGTTGGCGGGGGCGGTCAAATATTTAAAACCACCAATGGTGGGTCAACCTGGACAAATGTTGCATCGGGAACCTCGGCTAATTTGCTAAATGTTGTTTTTAAAGGTACAAATACGGGCTATATTGTTGGTCGTATCGGGACTATCTTAAAAACCATTAATGGTGGAATTGCATGGACTTTGACGAGTCCGTGTACAAAAAATCTGATATCAGTGTGTTTCCCAGATTCAAATACAGGGTATGCTGTAGGTTATGATGGAACAATACTCAAAACACCTAATGGCGGGATCAATTGGGAGACTCAGACTTCTGGAACTACTCATGGCTTATACAATGTTCAATTTTCTGATGTTTATACAGGATATATTGTTGGCGATGGTGGCACCTTTCTTAAAACCATTAATGGAGGGGCAACATGGATGCAGTATTATATAGGTACTGGTGATCCATTTATTTCTGTCTGGTTTTTTAACGCCAACATTGGATATGCAATTAGTGCCTATGGTTCAATGTTTTTTACTATTGATGGAGGAGCAAACTGGGGGTGGCTGAATTCATTTTCTAATACAAATTTTTTCAATTCCAGTTATTTTACAGATCAAAATACAGGATATGTGGTTGGAGGAAATGATCAGATACTCAAAACAACAGATGCTGGTAATACCTGGATATCACAAAATTCAGGCACTTCAGGTGCTTTTCTTAATTCCGTTTATTTTATCAATGAAAATACAGGGTACATCGTTGGAAGTCAAGTTGGAGGAGGTGAGAGTGTAATCCTGAAAACTACTGATGGAGGCACAAACTGGATAAGCCAAGCCTCTGGAACTTCAAATTTTCTGTATTCCGTTTATTTCGCAGATGCAAATAAAGGCTATGCAGTGGGTGATGTCGGAACTATCATTGCAACCACCGATGGAGGAGCAAACTGGACAACTCAACCTTCGGGAACTTCTGAGGTGTTGTGGTGTGTTCGTTTTACAGATTTAAATACAGGCTATGCTATTGGTGAAACTGGAACCATATTGAAGACAACAAATGGAGGCAGTCCAGTGAATGTTCATGATAAACAGACAATTACAAAATCATTAATAATCTACCCCAATCCTTCTTCCGACTATATAACCATTGAAACATCTGGAATATCTACACAAAGCCAATTATCAATTGTGAATGTGAATAGTCAATTGCTTATAACCCGCCAGGTCACTGATCCCAAAACACAAGTTGACATCAGCAATCTATCAAGCGGGGTTTATTTCGTGCGACTGACGGGTGGGAAGTCAGTGGAAGTGGGAAAATTCATCAAGCACTGAGTTAATTAAAAAAGTTAATCTGGTGTCATTATGAAAAAACTTATCTGCATTTTTTTATTCTTGTTTCCTGTTGTTGCCATAGCCCAACAACCCTTGTACAAAGATTCTCCAGTTGATTATGCATGGAAATATGTCGGGAATGAGGGTTTCACAGCAGGTGAAGCTGCTTTTACAAACCTTGCCTTCAGCCTGTCTGGTCAACCCTATATTGCTTTTATGGATGGGACAAATTCAAAAAAGTTATCCGTAATGATGTTTGATGGAAACAACTGGGGATATGCAGGAAATGCAGGTATCTCATCTGGTGTCACGGATGAAATAAGTCTTGCCATCAGTCCATCGGATAATAAACCTTACGTTGCGTATCGTGCGAATGGAGAAGGAGGGGTAGTAGTGAAATTTGACGGAACCACATGGGCCAAAGTGGGGCAGGGTCTTGGTGAAGCTGGTTGTGTTAGCCTTGCTTTTAGTCCATCTGGTGAACCTTACGTGGCTTGTTCATATTATGTGACTGGTTTGTCGGGGAATGCGAAAGTGATGAAATTTATCGGAACAGAGTGGGTCAATGTCGGGATAGCTGGATTTTCAGCAGGGAAAGTTCAATATATAAGTCTCGCCTTCAGTCCATCTGGTCAGCCTTATGTGGCATATATGGATGAAGGGAATTCCAGTAAATCAACCGTAATGAAATTTGACGGAACCAATTGGCTCAATGTTGGAAATGCTGGTTTTTCAAGTGACACCGTTCAATATACCAGTCTTGCATTCAGTCCTTTGGGCGAGCCATATGTGGCATTTCAGGATTGGGGAAATTCAAAAAAAACAACCGTAATGATGTTTAACGGAGCAACCTGGGTAAATGTTGGAAATTCAGGATTCTCCATTGGAGAAGCTGATTATACCAGCTTATCCTTTAGTCCGACAAACGGGCAACCTTATGTTGCCTTTAAAGATTTTGGCAATTCCAGGAAAGCGACAGTGATGAAATATAATGGAACGAACTGGGTCAATGTTGGAAACAATGGTTTTTCACCTGGAATAGTTTATTTTACAAGTCTTGCTTTCAGCCCAACGGATAATAAACCTTATGTGGCTTTTGAGGATGTGGCATCTGGATTTACTGCGTCCGTAATGAAATATGATTCCGTGATGGTCGGCATAAATGAACCCAGGCAATCAAAGTTTTTGCTGTATCCTGATCCTGCCACAGATAAAATAACAATAGAATTCGCAGAAGACCAGGCACCCTGCCAACTATCAATGATGAACCTGAACGGGGAAGAGGTTCTGACAAGCAATCTCATAAAAACCAAAACACACCTTGACATTAGCAATCTGTCCAACGGAGTTTATTTCGTGCGTCTGACGGGTGGGAAGTCAGTGGAAGTGGGGAAATTTGTGAAGCAGTGAGTTGATCCGAAAAGTTAAATGGTCATGGTAAAAAAAATTAATTGGTTGATCACAATCATGCCTGTGCCCCTTATCAGAGCACTAACCATTTGACAAGAGCCCAAATAAACATGAAACGACATTGGTTCGTAACAAGTGGAATTTCCCATAAATTCCACTTGAACTTGAACTAGACTTTGGGAAAAAATCTGGAAAAATCGCTGCAATCGCACATTCCAGAGAGGTAATATCTTTGTAATAAGAGAAAAGCGCACCGGTTTCAGACTCACCTTCACATGATATTTCCCAACGATACGGGTATTGAAACAGTTTAAATGTTAACCAAATAAATCGCGCTACTCACTACTATTTGGGTTTGTTTAACGAAGAAACCAGTCCATTGCCCAATCGGGCGTCGTATCTTTTTCTTGTTTCAGATTCCTTGCTTTTATCATCAATAAAGATGATTGTTCTGCCACCATCAAGCACTACGGGATATTTATCTTTTGTTGACCCCGATAATAATTTTGAATCCGGGACCTTCAACCGCTGCCGTTCCTGCATCATTCTGTATTCCAAAGTGTCTTTTTTCATTGTTGGCTTGTTTAAAATCTATAGTATCTGTCCAAGATACGGATAATATTTATATTAATGAAGATTATTTTTAAATTTCGGTAATAAGTAATTTGATTGATCGCAATTGAACCGGTAGATCTGTGATGATATTTTCTCTTAAATTTGACATTTTTTATTGATTGGGCGCAACTATACCAGACGAATTTATTTTTGCAAATCCCTTCCGATATTCCAGACACATTTATCATTAATCCTTACCGGCTCCGTAGGAGTCATATTTTGGTAGAAAGCATGCCACCACCCCGATCTCTGCGCGCCGTAGGTGCGCAATTCATTTTAATTCAAATTCTCCGGCAGATAATATCGCGCCTACGGCGCGAAATGCACCCGTACCTCATCGTACTACCAGAATTTCGCTCCTATGGAGCGCAGTGAAAAAGGTCCTGGCTACAATTGTCATTAAAAGCACATTGTGCATCAGGATTTTTCGATCCCGAAAAACAATTATTGGACATGTTGAGTTCATTGGGCAATGATGTGACGCCACGTCATGGCAGATTAGTGACCAAATTCATCACTGGTATGAAAGTGCTCAATCAATAATTTATCATCAATTATTTGACTATGTTCGTTTTCTGCATATATTTACTACGTAAAGTTGAAAAAAATGACTAACAAGGCCAAATCCAGGGAAGAACTGCTCAAAGAGCTGCTGGAATTGCACAAAGACCATGATGCATTGAAAGCATCATATACTCTGAACCTGGCCGATGGCAGGCTGGCAGAGAAAAAATTTCAGGATAGCGATTCTCATTATCGTGCCATCCTCAATGCTTCACCCGATGATATCACGATAACCGATTTAACCGGTCAGGTAAGAATAGTTTCCGATTCAGCGCTGAGCATGTTTGGGATCGCCTCGAGGGAGGATGTGCTGGGGCATTCTATGACCGAATACCTGGCTCCGGAGGATCGTGAGCGGGGGTTGGTTAACTTTACAAAAATGCTTCAGGGCGTCAGGTCGGGACCGGTTGAATACAAAGGATTGCGGCCTGACGGGAGTACGCTTGACATAGAAGTGAATGGCGAATTTGTAAGAGATGACAAGGGAAACCCAATCAGTATGATGTTTATCGTTCGCAACATCACCCAGCGTAAAGAGATCGAAAGCCAACTGATTAACGCCAAAGAAAAAGCGGAAGAAAGCGATCGTTTGAAATCAGCATTTCTGACCAACATGAGCCATGAAATACGAACGCCCATGAATGGTATTCTTGGTTTTACCGAATTGTTAAAAGAGCCGGATCTTTCAGGCTCGGAACAGCAGAAATACATCCGGATTATTGAGAAAAGCGGGGCCCGCCTGCTAAATCTTATCAATAACATCATTGATCTTTCGAAAATAGAATCGGGACAAATGGAAACTAGTATGGCCGCAACTAACGTCAATGAGCAAGCCGAAGACATTTTTTACTTCTTCAAACCTGAGGTTGAACAAAAAGGAATAAAGTTTTCTACCCGGTATGCATTACCCTCAAAAGAAGCTATTATTCAAACCGATTCCGAAAAACTTTATGCTATCCTGACAAACCTTGTAAAAAACGCCATCAAGTTTACCTATGCCGGCTCGATAGAATTTGGCTATGAGAAACAGGGAGACTGTCTCGAATTTTTTGTCAAAGACACCGGTATTGGGATTCCATTTGACCGGCAGGATGCCATTTTTCAACGTTTTATTCAGGCCGACATTACAGGAAAATCAACGCAGCAGCAGGGGGCCGGCTTGGGATTGACGATCGCAAAAGGCTACGTAGAGATGCTTGGCGGAAAAATGAGGGTGGAAAGTGAGCCTGAAAAAGGTTCAACCTTCTTTTTCACCATTCCATACCATGCAGTAACGGAGAAACAAATCATTGTCAACGAAGTGATACCGGTAACCGGAATCAATAAGCGGCTTAATAAACTGAAACTTTTAATTGTAGAGGATGACGAAACTTCCGAAATATTCATCAACAAGGTAGTAGAAGATTTCAGTTCGGAAGTTTTCCATGCAAACACCGGCAGGGAAGCTATTGAAATCTGCCATCTCCACCCCGACATAGATTTGGTACTGATGGACATCAGAATGCCCATCATGAACGGTTATGACGCAACGCAACAAATCCGGGCGTTTAATAAAGATGTCATCATTGTTGCACAAACAGCCTTTGCCCTCACCGGGGATAAGGAAAAAGCCCTTGCTGCTGGTTGCGATGATTATATTTCAAAACCCGTGTCAAAGAATCAGTTGCTGGAAATAATTGATAAGTATTTTTAACTGGTTTTTTTTTTCCTAATGTTTCGATTTGGTATACAGATTGAATATCGGAATATCAACTACCAGGGAAACACTATATCTCCAATAAACGTTTTCCTGGTATTTGTTGACAATTATCCCGTTTTCCATTTGGCTTACATTGCGCAGATTTGGCCCCACCTGGGCGCCCATATTCAGAGACAGCGGACATTTCGGAAATCCGATGGAGAAAAACAAGCCCGGAGACACAATATCCTGTAATTTAATGGCAGGCACCTGGGATATAGAGTCATTATTCTGAAACCTGAATGAAGCCACTGCCCCGAGATCAATAAGGGAGATAAAAACTGAATATGACCAATGCCCTTCATGGCTGGGCCAGGCAAAAGCAAAAGAATGTCCGCCGGTACTTATCGAAACTCCGATAGGCGCCGTAACACCATAACTGTTAACCTTTTGGTAGTTCCAGGTCAACGGTGGATCAATCCCTTTGATCCGTTCATATCCAACAAATAATCCGCAATAGGCATTTAAAGAAACATTGAAAGGTGTTTCTCTTTTTATACGTGAACTGCCGGAAGGGAGTGCCGCGGCTTCAATGGCTTTTTCAACTTCATCGGGGTTTTTCGCGGTAGCCACTGTAGAGATAAAGGCGCCATACTGTGTTAATTTTCCCAGAAGATCTTTTGACTTGTTCAGTGAATCTTCCAGCGCTGCTTTGTTGATCGGATCATTCGTCCCATCAATGGGGGTAATTGTTGCGTTGGGTAACAATACTATTTTAAATTTAACCGAGTCGGAGTTTGAATTGCTATAAACTGCTTCCACATATTTGCTGATGGCTTTGTTGTATTTTTCTTCTGC
>JBAXFM010000245.1:0-7746 GCA_037139855.1 Bacteroidota bacterium | reverse complement strand
AAAAAGAGTAGAAGTCAGTCGATAGTGTCCCTCCTATTGTTAAGCGCAAGGGGTTCGGAGTTGCGCTGATTTATACCTGATACGGGATTTTCCCACTTTTGGTTACTGCAAAAATAAATAAAAAAAACCAAAAAGCAAGTTTTCTTTATAATTTTGCCAAAATATAAGCAGGAACGCAGCAATAAATGAATGTAGACACTCTGAACCCGAAAGATTTTATCATTATAAAAGGCGCGCGGGTCAATAATCTTAAAAATATCAGCCTTGCCATACCACGCAATCAGTTTGTGGTCATCACCGGTCTGTCAGGTTCTGGAAAATCGTCACTGGCCTTCGATACCTTGTATGCCGACGGACAACGGCGGTATGTTGAAAGCCTGAGTTCTTATGCCAGGCAATTCCTTGGAAGGATGAGCAAACCGGATGTGGATTATATCAAGGGAATTTCACCGGCCGTTGCCATTGAGCAGAAGGTGAATACCTCTAATCCGCGATCGACGGTTGGTACATCTACTGAAATATATGAGTATCTGAAACTGCTTTATGCCCGTATCGGGAAGACCTATTCTCCAATTTCCGGCAATCTTGTGCGCCGGGATACGGTTACCAGTGTGGTTGACCAGATTATGGCTATGCCCGAAAATTCGAAATTGAACATTTTCTCCCCCCTCGATCTCTCCGCAAAAAATGGCGATCTGGCAGCAAAATGTACGGTTTTGATGCAACAGGGCTTTACAAGGGTGATGCTGGATGGCGAGATTTTGCGTCTGGATGAAATCGCAAGTCTGAAGAAGAAAAAACACAAAGAACTCTTTGTGCTGGTCGACCGTTTTTCGGTGACCCATGATGATGATGAATTACCAGGACGCGTGGCCGATTCGGTGCAAACAGCTTTTTTTGAAAGCCACGGGTACTGCATGGTGGAAATATCGGATGAAGACAAAACCCGGATAACCTACTCCAACCGTTATGAGTCAGACGGGATGATTTTTGAAGAACCTTCAGAAAACCTGTTCAGTTTCAACAACCCTTTTGGCGCCTGTAAAACATGTGAAGGCTTTGGCAGTGTGATTGGCATCGACGAGGACCTCGTGATCCCGAACAAACGACTCTCGGTATACGAAAATGCTATTGCCTGCTGGCGAAGCGAAAAAATGAATGAGTGGCTTTCGGAATTGCTGATCCATGCTTACCGGTTTGATTTTCCGATCCATAAACCTGTTCAGGACCTTACGCCTGAGCAAAAAGAACTTCTCTGGACCGGCAATTCATATTTCAAGGGATTAAATCAGTTTTTTGAATATGTTGAAAGTCAGAATTATAAAGTGCAGTACCGGGTGATGATGTCACGCTATCGGGGCAAGACCGGATGTCCCGATTGCAAAGGCACCAGGTTAAGAAAAGATGCTTCCTACGTCAAAATCAACGGAAAATCAATCAGCGATCTGGTGTTAACCCCAATTGCAGAGTTAACTTTATTTTGCAGGAACCTTGTGCTTACTGATTATGAGCTGACCGTTTCGCGGCGATTGCTGATTGAGATCAACAACCGGCTCGAAGTGCTCAGCGATGTTGGACTTGGCTATCTGACTCTCAATCGTTTATCAGCATCCTTGTCGGGTGGCGAGTCGCAACGAATCAATCTTTCCACTGCGTTGGGGAGCAATCTGGTGGGTTCCATGTATATTTTAGATGAACCCAGCATCGGACTGCACCCCCGTGATACACAACGCCTCATTAAAGTGTTGCTGAAACTTCGTGATCTTGGCAATACCGTCATTGTGGTTGAGCATGATGAAGAGATCATCAGGGCAGCCGACCAGATCATCGATATTGGCCCCCTGGCAGGCACAAATGGCGGAGAAATTGTATTTCAGGGGGATTTCCGGACATTGAATGCTGACACAAAAAGTCTTACCGGACAATATCTTAACCACATCCGGAAAATCGAAATACCGCTCAGGCGACGTAAGTGGATAGAGTTTATTGAAATCCTGGGAGCCAGGGAAAACAATCTTAAAAACTTTGATGTCAAAATTCCCCTGCATATTTTTTCGGTCATCACCGGCGTGAGCGGATCAGGAAAAACTTCGCTGATAAAACGGATTTTATATCCTGCCCTGAAAAAAATCCATGGAGGATATGGTGAAAAGACTGGTAAATTTGATCGTCTAGATGGCGATTATTCTAGAATCGGGTCGGTGGAGATGGTGGATCAGAATCCCATCGGACGGTCATCCAGATCAAACCCGGCAACTTACATCAAAGCTTTTGATGAAATTCGTGATTTATATGCGGATCAGCCGCTTGCAAGAGTGCGGAATTACAAACCCGGTTATTTTTCATTCAACATCCCCGGTGGGCGGTGCGATGAATGTGAAGGAGAAGGTGTTGTAAAAATTGAAATGCAATTCATGGCCGACCTCTTCCTGCCGTGTGAAAGCTGCCATGGAAAAAGGTTTAAAGAAGAGGTGTTGGATGTGAAATACCGTGAAAAATCTGTAGTCGACATCCTAAACATGACCGTAGATGAGTCGATGGAATTCTTCCAGCAAAATCAGAAGGCAAACGCCCATGAAAAGCACATCCTGGCCAAATTGAAACCTTTGCAGGATGTCGGGTTGGGTTATCTCCGGCTTGGCCAATCATCGAGTACGTTATCAGGCGGTGAGGCCCAGCGTATCAAACTGGCCTTCTTCCTTTCCAAAGGAATCAGTGAAAAGCCGACCCTTTTTATTTTCGATGAGCCAACAACCGGACTGCATGTGCATGATATCCATAAGTTATTGATCGCATTTGAGTCGCTGATTGCCAACGGACACAGCATCCTCGTCATTGAGCACAACCAGGAAGTAATCAAATGCGCCGACTGGGTGATCGACCTTGGAAAAGAAGGAGGGGATGAAGGCGGAAATGTTGTGTTTGAAGGCACGCCGGAGGAACTTGTGAAGGTGGAAGGCTCTTATACGGGTTATTATTTGAAAGGGAAGCTGGAGGAGAAGAAATGAATATCGAATATTGAATAACGAATATTGAATAACGAATATTGGTATACCTATGAAAAGCATAAACCCAACATCAGGTATCGTCATCCGGGAATACGCTGAGTATTCGGATCATGAGGTGCGGCAAATCATCGGGAACGTTCATTCCGAATGGCTCATCTGGAAAGGAACATCATTTTCGCACCGGGCAGCGGTCATGAAAAAAGCAGCACAAATCCTGCGCAACAGCAAAGAGCATTATGCCCGGTTGATGACCTTGGAAATGGGCAAACTGCTCAGGGAATCGATGGCCGAAATTGAAAAATGCGCCTGGGTTTGTGATTTCTACGCAGATCAGGCAGAAGAAATGTTGAAGGATGAGGTAATTGCTACAGATGCCAGCCGGAGTTTCATCACGTTTCAACCCATCGGGTTAGTATTGGCCGTGATGCCGTGGAACTTTCCGTTCTGGCAGGTATTCCGCTTTGCGGCGCCCGCCCTGATGGCAGGAAATGCAGCCGTTTTGAAACACGCTTCCAATGTACCCGGTTGTGCGCTTGCCATCGAAGAAATTTTTCGCGAAGCAGGTTTTCCGGAACATCTTTTCAGGACACTGATGATTCCCTCCTCAGCCGTTGAAACTATTATTTCAAATCCGTTGATTGCTGCCATCACCCTTACCGGCAGTGAGGCTGCAGGGAGTCAGGTTGCCTCTTTGGCAGGTAAACACCTGAAGAAAACAGTACTCGAACTGGGTGGCGCCGATCCATTTATTGTGCTGGAGGATGCCGATCTGGAAATCGCCGTTAAAACGGCAGTTACCGCCCGTATGCTCAACCAGGGACAAAGCTGCATTGCGGCCAAACGATTCATTGTCGTACAGTCTGTTGAACAACAATTTGAAAAGGCCTTGAAGAACGCCTTTGAGGCTCTCCGTACCGGCGACCCCATGGATCCTGATACCCAGGTGGGTCCGATGGCCCGCCCCGATCTGGTAGATGAAATCGAACATCAGGTTCGATCATCCATTGCAGCAGGCGCCAGGCTTGTTACCGGGGGAAGCCGCCCCAACCGCAATGGTTGCTATTATGAACCAACCATCCTGGCAAATATTTGCAAAGGCATGCCGGTATATTCACAGGAAACCTTCGGTCCGGTCGTATCTCTTATTTCGGCACGTGATGAAGAGGATGCCATTCGCATCGCCAATGATTCGGAATTCGGCCTTGGCGGCTGTGTGTGGACCCGCAACCTGGAACGGGGTGAGCAAGTTGCCCGAAAAGTCGAAACCGGCGCCATGTTTGTCAATGGCATGACCAAATCAGATCCAAGACTGCCCTTTGGAGGAACCAAGAAATCGGGCTACGGACGTGAACTGGCTTCGTATGGCATCAAAGAATTTGTCAATATCAAAACGATCTGGGTCGGATAAAAAGAATCATGATAAAAATTCTCAGGAACAGGTCAGATTTTATTAAAAACTCCTTTAAACTTGTTGCCGGCACTGCGGTTGCGCAAGCCATTTCCTTCCTGGTATCCCCGGTCATCACCCGGCTTTATACACCCGCAGATTTCGGAACCTTCACTTTCATCATTTCCATCGTTGGCGGTTTCGGATTAATTGCCACGTTGCGGTATGAGATGGCTGTTGTTTTGCCAAAAGAGGAAAAGCACGCTGTGAACATTGTATTCATGTCGCTTGGGATTGCCTTTGCCATGTGCCTTGCCATTGCGGTTGGGGTGTTAGCGATCAATATGTGGTTTGCAGAATCGCCGGTGATTAATCCGGCCTATAAAACATGGCTCTACGTCATTCCTGTCATGGTGTTGCTGCTGGCAGCCGGAAATGTGTTGCAAAATTGGTTCAACCGGCAAAAAGAATACAAAACGCTTGCATTATCCAAGGTAATCAACTCTGTGGGGAATAACGCAGTAACGCTGTACCTGGGATTTGTCGGGATTGGGGTCTGGGGGCTGCTTCTTGGGAATTTCACCGGTCTCCTGCTGTTCAACCTGCTGTTTGTATTTGTGATTTTCCGGCGATACCATGGACGTCTCAGTCTTTATGACCGGTCGTCGCACATGCCCCTTGCCAGGCAATACCGGGACCTTCCCCTTGCCAATACCCCACAGATGCTGGTTGAACTCATTCAAATTTATGGTATCGTTTTCCTTTTACAGGCTTTTTTTTCATCCGAGGTGCTTGGATGGTATTCCTTGTCGCAACGGCTGCTTCAGGCGCCCATGTGGCTGATCGGAACCTCGCTATGCCAGATTTATTATAAAGATGCCTCCGAGCGGTTTGCACTGGATGGCAACATCACCGATTTGCTGAAAAAAGCGATCAAAATGTCGGCCATCGTTGCCTTTCCTGTGTTGATCGTGATGATAACCATCGGTCCCTGGCTGATTGGGTTAATTTTCGGGTCGTCATGGAAAATGTCAGGTGAAATTGCAAGAATCCTCGCGCCATGGTTCTTCCTTGATTTTATCAGGTATTCCATTTCTCAAACCCCGCTGATCATAGGGAAAACCAGGAACATGTTCTATATTTCGATGATCGGCGCCCTGCTGATGATCATTTCCGTTTCAACCGGGGGGCTGTTATTGAAGGATTCAACAACCAGCTTTATATTAATATCAGCCATGCTGAGTTGTTATTCGCTCGGAGTTATCTGGTGGATTGTAACATCTGTGAAAAAAGTCAGCCATGTTCAGAAATAATGATACCATGATTGACAACCATCAACATCCGGAAACCGACCTGAGCATCATCATCGTGAATTATAATTCCGGTGAATTGTTAAAAAAATGCGTCGCCAGTCTGTTTTTAAATCTTGAGGTGAAATTTGACGTAATCATTTACGACAATAGCTCCAATGATGATTCTATATCCTGCCTCGATGAATTGGTTACAAAACATTCGGAAATACAGATCATTCATGGCCCTGAAAACCTTGGATTTGCCAGGGCCAATCACGCCGCTGTTCAATATGCCAGCGGACATTTTTATCACTTTCTGAACCCGGACATGGTGATGAATCCTGCATTGAATTCCGATTACTACAACATCATTGGTCATCCGGAACAATCCATCTGGGTAACCCGACTTTCCGACGAAGCAGGTATAATGCAGAAGAACAGACACGTTGTTGGCAGGATCGGAAACATCATCAGGTATTTAATAAAATCTGAAAATGTGGCTTACTGGAACATTGGCGCGAGCATCATCATTCAACGCGATGCCTATCGGAAGATGGGAGGCTGGCCGTGTGATTATTTCATGTACGCCGAAGACATCGATTTTTTCTATACCGCATACATACACAACATCCCGGTGAATTATCTCCATACATCACTGGTTCATATCGGTAAAGGGGTTACCCATAAAATCTGGAATGAGGAACAACGTGCCACCATCATCGAAAAGTCATTCAAAACATTTTACCGAAAATATCATGCGGGATGGGAATACCTCATTATCAGACCCATTCAACTGACCTATATGCTTTTCAATGAGCCGTCGGCATTTCCACTGTATGCAAAAGTTTTTTTTAAAAACCTCTTAAAATAAAATCGTTTGAAAGTTCTGCTGCTGGCCGACATCAATTCCATTCATACGCAAAAATGGGCAATTGCCCTGAAAGGAAGAGGTATTGACATTGCCGTATTCAGTCTGAACAGGTTAAAATCCGGCCACCCAGACCTGGAAAATATTGCTAAATATTACCCGGATAATACAGGAAATGACATCTCCTCCTCGGGATTGTTGCAAAAAACCAGATATTTCACGGCGCTCCCTTTCGTTAAAAAATGCATCAGGAATTTTGCCCCTGATATCGTTCACGCCCATTATGCATCGAGTTACGGGATCCTGGGAAGTTTAAGCGGGTTTCATCCATATATTCTTTCGGTGTGGGGAAGTGACATCTATGATTTTCCCCGCAGCTCCCCTATCGCCCGGTGGCTGATCCGGTACAATCTGAAAAAAGCAGACCGGATTCTTTCGACCAGCCATGTAATGGCAGCGGAAACCTGCAAGTATACGAACAAGGACATTGGTATCACTCCATTTGGCATCGACCTTAACCAATTCAGGCGGTTTAAGAACATGGAGGTGCATGCCGGTGATTCGATCACCATCGGCACCATCAAGGCGCTGGAAGAAAAATATGGCATTGGAACCCTGATTGATATTTTTGCCCGGCTCCATTCAAAATACCCGGAATTACCGTTGATGTTGCATATCGTGGGAGGTGGAAGCCTTGAAGACCCCTTGAAAGAACAGACCCGTGCCCTTGGGATAGAAAACCAGGTTATTTTCTTCGGAAGGATACCCCACGAAAAAGTTCCGGCTAATCTGAATTTATTTGATATTTATGCCGCTTTATCCATCAGCGACAGTGAAAGTTTCGGTGTGGCGGTTATCGAAGCCTCTGCCTGTGAATTACCTGTGGTGGTTTCCAATATCGGCGGACTAAAAGAAGTTGTTGAGGATCGGGTGACAGGTTTTTTAGTCCCTCCGAAGAACGTTGAAAAAAGCATGGAATCATTTGAAAAACTCATTTTCAGCAAACAACTTCGGCAGGAAATGGGCCGGAAAGGCCGTGAGCGTGTGGAGAAATTATACGATTGGAAAAACAATGTTGATGAAATGATAAAAATCTATCAACATTTTTTTTAACTTTGCACCCTCAAATTCTGGCGGGGTAGCTCAGATGGTTAGAGCGTCGGATTCATAACCCGGAGGTCTCGAGTTCAA
>JBAXFM010000244.1:0-7813 GCA_037139855.1 Bacteroidota bacterium | reverse complement strand
GAAAACACCACCGGAAAACCGTTTGCCTTCATTTACAATAAGCGCATTATGAATATAAAATGATTCTATCATTGCCTTTTTAGTTTCTTCACCCTGACAGGGTTCGGTAAGACTCAGCGGTGATGGACTCTTAGCTTTGGCGAGGGGTGTACTTCTTAAACAGGCTTCTCCACCTGAGGCTGATAACACCCAGCACAGCCTCTCTGAAGATTCCCTTACTCATTTTTGACTCTCCCATAGTGCGGTCGGTAAAAATGATCGGAACCTCCACAATGTTGAACCCGAGTTTCCAGGCAGTGTATTTCATCTCGATCTGGAAGGCATAGCCGGTAAACCGGACCTTCTCAAGATCAATCGTTTCAAGCACTTTACGGGTGTAACACTTGAAGCCGGCGGTTGTGTCCATGACCTTCATCCGGGTAACAAACCGGACATAAATGGAAGCAACATACGACATCAGCACTCTTCCCATGGGCCAGTTAACCACGTTTACTCCGGTGATGTATCTTGAACCGATCACCAGATCGCCGCCTTTGTTTTTGGCAGCATCATAGAGCTTGAGCAAATCATCCGGATTGTGTGAAAAATCGGCATCCATTTCAAAAATAAAATCGTAGCTCCGCTTCAATGCCCAATTGAAACCATGAATGTATGCAGTACCCAGCCCCAGTTTCCCTTTTCTTTCTTCTATAAAAAGCCGGTTGGGAAACTCAGTTATCAGAGACTTAACAATGGCAGCTGTTCCATCAGGCGAATTATCTTCCACAATGAGCAGATCGAATTCCTTTGGCAGCGAAAACACCTTACGTACAATGCGTTCGATGTTATCCTTTTCATTATAGGTAGGGATGATTACCAGGCAATCTGACACAAACCAATAGTTTAAATGTGAATAGTTGTTTTTGATATAACGAAAAAGGGGGCCTGGTATTGCACCCGGCCCCTGTTCGCAATTAATTAACAATCAATTTTCGGCTCAGGTCTCCTTCAGGTGTTTTCATCCTGACAAGATATAAACCCGAAGGTATTTCCATTTTATCAAGCCTGATCGAGTTATCTCCCGGTTGGGTAGTTGTTTGCGATTGCCATACTACCAGGCCGTCGAAGGTCATTAATTCAACGGAAACAGGAACTGACGCTTTTGCCGTGAACCCAACAATGAATTTTCCATTACAAGGATTCGGATATACATTGAACTTTGAAACCAGCGTATTTTTCTCCGGAATGCCAATACCATATCTGAAAGTGATTCTAATCGTATCCGACTGGGTGCCATATACATTCGTAACCCGGCAATAAATTTTCTTCACCCCAATACCTACCCCTGATGAATCTACCTTAATGCTCTGTGTTAAATCGCCGGTAGACCATTTATATGAATCAAACTGCTTGGCATCCTGAACAATCGTATCTCCTGCAAACACTGTTGTATCCGGTCCCAGATCCAGTACCGGATGATCGCTTACCGGTATGGCTAAATCGAATCGTTTTTTAAATTCCTGATAAAATAAATTGGAGACCTGGGCATCGTGAATAACTATTGAGTTTTCATCATTGTTCACGTTGGCTGCATCACTCCAGTTATGGGAACCTGTCCAAACAAAAGGATCTGAGCCTGTATTCGACTGGTCAACAATCATCATTTTACTATGGAGCAATCCCTGCTCATGATACTCCCTGAAATAATTACCTAACGAAGTGCCAAGATTTTCTACAACGGTAGCATCCGACGTTGCACGGTTTGATATGACCACTTTGGAGGTAACACCAGCTGTTTTTCGTGCAATAATAGCATTGCTGATCACAGTACGGGTAATTAACATGGTACCAATTTCAAGATCACTGTCGGCAGTGCCAATATGATTGACAATCTGTTGATTGACCCCATCACTCGGGCTAAAATACACTTCAACCCGCTTACCGCCGACAATCAATTCATGTGGTGTATTATCCGCTTTTGCAGGTCCGAATTTTGCATTGGCAGGATTTGGTGTGGAGGTGGTTGATCCGTACATTTCATTAAATTCAATGTTATACACTTTTGCCAGACTGGCATCCTGAATAAAGAGAACATTGTTGGCATCGGTGTTTATATTCTGGTCAGTCCAGTTGCAGGAGCCGGTCCAGACAATCGGATCATTCTGATTTGTTGACTTTCCGTCAATGACCATAAATTTATTATGCATAATCCCTGCGGTTATCGGTCGGGCCATGATTCCGATCAGGGGATTTAAAGCCTGCATACCCGAATTATTCGTACTGAGACAGGTTACAATGCGTACAACCACACCCCTTGCAAATGCTGAATTTAATGCGCTGGCGATACTGCTGATCCCTTCCACATTGAAATTGTATATTGCCACGTCGATGGTTTGTTTGGCGCGGTTGATATAGGCAATGCAGGTATCATCCACAGCGCGGTAAATCTGAATCGCTTTGGGGCCGGTAGCAACTGTAGTGTCAACCGGGCGGGTAAAATAAGTTTTGATGTTTCCTGTAGAAGTCGAACGCGTAATGAAGGTTTTAAGACCGGAGAATCCGGTATCGGGAGAGGCAACTGAAAAGGCTTGCACATATACAAGGTCAGCTGGGTTAAGTCCGGTGAGATTGATGGTATGGGCCGTTCCTGTACCTGCAGCACTGATATGTCCAAGTTCAAGTTGTGGGGTTAACCCATAGAATAGTTCTGTCGTTCCCGCTATATTCGTATTCCATCCTAAAGTAAAAGCATTGGTTGTGATATTTGAAATCGCAAGCGGAGTTGTAAATAAAATCGAACTTTCACTTACGATGTCATTCTTATCCCTGAGTAAAAGCTGGTATCCTGCAGCTGGATCTGTATAATGGAACTGTGAACAAAGTCCGGTAACTTTAACTTTGGAAGCAGGAATAATCTGCCCCACAAGATTCGACAAGGTATTTACCCGCACCTGGCAGGTTTCGCCGTTGGCAGTTACATTGTAGTTGGTGTTTCCTGCAAAGACTCCACCGGCATTTGCAAAAGTCACATCAATCATTTGTACCAGCATCGCCTCATACTGCTCTTTCAACTGACCGGGCGTAATGATGATGGGTGCTGGTAAAGGTTTGGGGGCAATAGCAGCAACAGAGTTGATCGGATCCAGTTCCAGTAAGAAGTTATAATTTTTGGTAACACCCGTTACAACAACAGAGTCACCCCGTTCAACCACACTCATTGACCCTCCGTAGGCAGCAATTCCCGCGGTTCCATCCTGAATGTAACGTATAATGCCTAATTCGGGACCGTTGGTGGCGATGCCCCGAATGGTGACAGTTGATCCCAGTGGCATTGCCCTGGCAGCAGCAATATTGGCTTGTGTAAAACCCTGGATACCCAGCGTGACGATACATAAAAGTCCTAAAATTATTTTTTTCATTTGATATATTTCAGATTGGTTTTTGGTTTAAAAATAAGTGCTGCCATTTAACTTTTTGAATTTACTTTTAATAGCTTATGGCAATAGAAGCATTAAAAGTTCTGCCATTTCCAAAGAAAACTCCGGCAGAAGCTGCATCAAAATTACGGGTTGTGGTCGAATAGGAGTCATTATTCTGCCCGTCGGAGATATATTTCCGGTCGAGCAGGTTCAAAACACTTGCCCTGATATCGAGTTTAAACTTACTGAAGTTGAAACGGTATCCGGCATTCAGATCGATCAGATAATAAATTGGCAACATCCACGAATCCCTGGGATTTCCGTTTTCATCGAGGTAATGATAATTCGGATCAAGTGGGTCGGGACCGAGTGTAATGGGATCAAATTGAGAATAGTTCTTTGCAAAAAGGGTGAAACTTCCGGAAACGTAAAGGTATTTAATAATTTCCCACCGTAAACTTTCCATCAGTTGTATTTGGGCTGCATCTCCTACGTGAACACCCCTGGCATCAAAATATCGTGTGGTAAGGAGCTTATTGTTGTCATCGTAAACATATACGGAATCACCTGAAGTCCATCGCCAATCGCCCCAGGCAAATACCTGATCCCACTGCAGGGAGGGAATTGGCTTCCATCCGAATTCGAGTTCGATGCCCTTATGAAAAGCATCTATCCCGTTAATATTATACGAATATGCTACATCCTCAATGGTGACCTTTGAGGCTACATCCAACGGTCTGTTTTGCCAAAAAGTAAGATATCCGTTGACGTTAATGGCCACTTTCTTTGAGTTGTAGCTGTATCCGACTTCGAGAGCCTCTATGATTTCATTCTTAATATCCCTGAACATTTTGTTGCTATTATCAAAAACATTGGCAAAACGGGGAGCCTTTGATAAATATCCAAGGTTAACAAACACATTGTTCTTTTTATCGATATTATAATTTGCGCCACCTTTTACAGTAAACCCTGGCAACCACTTCCATTCTGTATGGGTATACCTGGCCTGCTGTGAATTGATGTCGTAGGCGGTAGCATTCACAACATAGGATGTGTCGGCTCCTGAATGGCTTATCACATAGGTTGTATCATTGGAGGTGTAATGAGAATACCCTGCCGTATCGGCGTAATAGGTTACGTTCTTTGATCCGTCAGTATAAAAGATATCACCGTAACCAACAGCTTCGGTAAATATATTTTTATCAATCACCAGGTCCTTTTTCCTGAAGTAGTCAATACGTTGATAACCTGTCAACGCTGCAGTCAGATTGAGAAAGGCAGACCAGTTCCCTTTTTTATATTCCAACTGGGTAAACAGTCCTCCCCAACGAACGAGGGCATCATTGTTATAAACAATCTTGTCATCGATCCCCAAACGCTCTTTCTTATATCTGTTGCTATTGGAGTTATCCAGGAAATAATTACCGCCCAGGAGATCATAAACGGTACGGTAGTGTTCGCCACGATAGGTTCTTAAATCAATACCGCCCGATAAAGTAAGGTTTGAGTTGATTTCAAGGTTAAAGGTTGACAACAAACCAAACCAATAATGGTTATTGTTACCGGCACGCAGGATTGCCAGGGCAATATTATCAGGATTCAGGCCGCTGGCGTTACGGTTATTATTATATTCAACCTGAAAATTAACCTGGCCGTTTGTTGGGTCTGTGTAGAAAGTGGCACTGCCCGGAGTCCCGTTTTTATCTGTTCTGGCTGTACCGGTCCCTCCGCCTGTGCCAAAAGAGGCATAGACAATGTTGGACCAATATAGTTTATCATTGATACGCCAGAAGTCACGTAAACTTATCTGGGGTTTGAAATAAAAGTTCATTGATGATGAAAGTGTTTCGGGGTTTTCCTGGTAAACCGGATTATCGATTGATCCGGTCCAGCGGTTGAGATAACCCCAGTTGGGATTGTACCGGACACCATACGAATTACCGGTTTTTGATGTATCAACGCCCAATTCACCAGCATAATTTTTATCAAATGTTGCGATGGCCTTCATGTACGACCGTTGTGCATGTTTTTGTGGTGCACCCATGGCTGAAAAAGTAAGCAAATGACGACCCAGCTTTTTATCCACACGTACGTAGAAAAACCACCCCTTTGTCCAGGTATTATCAACCCATCCATTTCCTTGTTTGTATGATCCGGCAACGGTAACGCCCCATCCATGGTTCATCAAACCTGTTGTAACGCCAAGAGAGGTTCTCAAAAAGCCATCTGTTCCAACCTCCTGTTTAAGGGTGGCACCGAGATTAGCATCAATACCTTTGGTAGTAATGTTCATCGTGCCTCCAACTGAAGGAAGAGCCAGTTTTGAAGCACCAAGACCCCTCTGTACCTGAATATTCCTAGTAACGGCATCAAGTCCAAACCAGTTTGACCAGTAAACCCAGCCGTTTTCCATATCATTCACCGGAATTCCATCAATCATCACCGCAAGGTTACGCTGGCTGAAACCACGAATGTTTATACGTGCATCCCCATCACCACCCCCTTGTTGTGTAGCATAAACACCGGGGGTTTTATTCAGGATCATCGGGATGTCGCGTGCGGCTAGCTCTTCCTGCAGTTTGATCGGCTGAACTGTTGAGAAGGCGATTGGCGTTTCACGTGTTTTGGCAATATCGCCCACCACTTCTACTTCAGTAAGGGTAGGTGTTTTCAACGAAAAATTCTGAGATAAATCCCCATTCAATGTTAAATCAAGTTCCTGAGGAAGATATCCAACGTATGAAACCTTCAGATGGTAGGTCCCCTTGTCAAGTTTGATATAGTAACGGCCATCCATATCAGTGATAACACCTTTACCGTCACCGTAAGAGATTGTAGCTCCGATAAGAGTTTCGGAGGAAATAGCATCGGAAACCACTCCGCGTAACATAAACTTCTGGGCAAAGAGAATGGTTGGGAAAATGATGAGAAATAATAAAAAAGTAATTTTTTTCGTCATAATATAACGGATTTCAGCGTTGAATTGAGAAAACATAGGGGCAATCCGGTATGGATGCCCCTATGAGTGCAGATTACAGGAACTTAAATACTATTGAAAGATTATTTTTTTAACCACTGTTTGGTTGTCAGCGAATTTCACCCGGACCAGATAAATTCCTGCCGGTAAATTATTTGTCTGGACTCTCACTTCACGAGTACGGGAGTCATTGTTGCGAAAATAAACGGATTTTCCAACAACAGAAACCAATTCTACTGATTCAACCGGGCTCTGTGCCTCAATGGTGAAATAGTTATTAACAATAGGGTTTGGAAGTATGGTCAACCCTGTGTTTACGGTTAGTTTGCCAATACCGGATGAGGTTTTACAGTTACACCAATGCTGACCAAGGCTGTCGAAGGTATTGGATGGCAAAGAATCATATTCCAACTTGGCGTTAAAACTGTTAGGATCATTCCCTGTTGTACTGTCGCCATAATGGATCATGGTTTGACGATTAACGCCATGTTTCACCGTATGTTTGCGCACCAGTGTTTTATTCATGGTTAAATATCTGCCAACTCCTGTCCAGTATGGTTTGGTATCAGTCCATGCACCCAGCGTTCCGGTACCACCCGCTTTAGGCTTTACACCAATCTCACCAAAAATGTCAATATCAACCCAGGTTCCGTTTGTTTGTTTCTTTTGAAGAGAAATGGCGTCATCGCCATTCCAGAACACAACATTCCCTCCCTGGGTCGGCGGTGTTGTATTATATGCAAAAGGAGCCAGCCAGGTAGCTTTCTTACGCAAACCAGCCCAAACCATAGTATCCTGACTGGCCAAGGCTGTATCCTGAATAATTACCATCACTTTGAAGGGTCCGATGGTGGTGGTTAAAGGAAGAACGTATTGCATATCCTGGTCAGAGGTTGTAGCACCATTCGACCAGCGGATCAACCGGTAGGTATTGTCAAGAACAATAGGCTGTGCCGTAGGATTATATAGTTCCAGGGCTTTGTTGTTGTTCCACCCTTCAACATATTCCGACATGAAGATGTCGGAGCAGTCGGTTTGGGCAAAAATTGCACCTGCAGATAACAGGGCAGTAAAAAAGAGTACAAGTTTTTTCATATATTTGATTTAAAAGGTGACTATGCGAAAATGAGGAACAAAATTAAGAAAAGTAAGGGCAGGCGAGGTTAAGGAATCGTTAAATGTTAGTAACTTTTAATATTTGGAACGGTTCCAATCTGGAAAGGGCTTCATTAATTCCCGGCACATCGCGGAAAGTCATAAATAATCGGTTTCTCTCTTCCGTCATTTTGCATTTTGTCGGATTATTCTTCATGTATTCAAGAATGGCTGTAAACTGATCTGACTGGAAATAACCTGACTCCGGGTTGCTGATAAAATATGCAGTCAACCGCTGATTCCGAAGGACAAGTTTTTCAAATCCAATCTTGCGGGCCATCCA
>JBAXFM010000243.1:0-7838 GCA_037139855.1 Bacteroidota bacterium | reverse complement strand
ATGGCGTTTGCACAGGTCATACCAAAGCTGAAGAAACTCTTTCCCCCGGAGATCACGGGACTGGTGGTCATCATGGTTGGCGTGGCGCTGATTCCGCTGGGTGTATCGAGATTCATTGGTGTGGAATACTCCGGCGACTCGATCGAGCCATCAAAGATAATCATCGCGTGCATCACCCTCGGCGTAATGATCGGCATCAACCTCTGGGGCAAAGGCAAGATCAGGCTTTACGGTGTACTCATTGGCATCATTTTAGGGTATCTCCTCTCCCTGCTTGCCGGTCTCATCGGTTCGGCTGAATTGAGACAGGTATCCCAGACCCCTCTTTTTGCAATGCCCGGCCAGGGTGTGAAAATGTTCAGGTATGCCTTCGATCCCTCGCTCATCATACCCTTTATCCTGATCTCGATCATCCAGTGCCTGAAATCGTTCGGGAACATCATCACTTGCCAGAAGCTCAGCGATGACGACTGGAAGAAACCGGATCTGAAAAATGTTGGTAAAGGATTAATGGCATCCGGCATCAGTGTCTTTACCTGCGGCCTCCTTGGCGGAGTGGCTACAGATACTTCGGCCAGCAATGTCGGGCTATCCGCTGCAACCGGCGCAAACAGCAGGGTCATCGCCTGGAGCGCCGGAGGGATCTTCATCATCCTGGGATTCCTCCCGAAGATGGCGGCGTTGTTCACCATCATGCCCCAGCCGGTAATGGGCGCCATTGTAGTTTTTGTGACCTGCTACATGCTCATTTCCGGAATGCAAATCATTCTTGCCAACCCAATCTAAACACGCATGATTTTCATCATCGGAATTTCCATGATCTTCGGATTGAGCGCAGATATCGCCTCCTCGCTGTTTTTCACCGTCCCTTCATGGCTGGTGCCGGTTTGCTCTTCCTCACTCACCGTCTCAACCCTGCTGGCTGTAATATTGAACCAGATCTTTATCGTCCGCGACAAACAACCGACAAAAACAAACATATCATGAAAAAAATGCTTTTAACAGGGCTTCTGGCTCTCCTGCTGATGCCCATGCCGCTGATAATCACCGGTCAGACTAACTCTCCCGCTCCAACCCCCGTCCCGGTGAAGAGTTCCGACACTATCGTCTGTGGCAACCTTAGTTACGGGGAACAAACCTACCCTACAATCATGATTGGCAGTCAATGCTGGATGGCCGAAAACCTGAACATCGGGAAATGGCTGGATGGAAGCCAGATGCAAAAGGAAGCCAACAACGGAATAATCGAAAAGTATTGCTATAACAACGATTTCGTTCAGTGCGATTACTGGGGAGGGCTTTACCAGTGGGATGAGCTGATGGGTTATTCCGAAACATCAGGGGTACAGGGAATTTGCCCCGCAGGGTGGCATGTACCTTCCATCCAGGACTGGAAATCGCTGATCAGGTACCTGGGCCCGGAAACATTGGCCGGCGGGAAACTCAAATCCACCCTACAATGGCAGAATCCCAACGTAGGCGCCACCAACTCGAGTGGATTCTCGGCATACCCGGGAGGCTACTTCGATTCCATGGCCCAGAAATGGGACGATTTGTACCGCGGGGGGTATTACTGGACATCTGAAATCATTGATAAAGGAACGGCTGTTGCTGTTTTCCTTACCTTCCGGACCGGCACCGTGGATACATACCAGGAATTTCAACCCAGTGCATTATCGGTTCGTTGTATTAAAAACTGACCTGCTTCCTGATTTTTAAATTTCCTACCTTTGTGGCCCAAAATCAGAATAATCATGGCCAACAACGAGGAACTCTTCAAAAAAATCATATCCCATGCCAAGGAATACGGCTTTGTATTCCCATCCAGTGAAATCTACGATGGTCTCAGCGCCGTTTATGATTACGGCCCCTTTGGTGTGGAACTCAAAAACAACATCAAGGAATACTGGTGGCGCTGGATGACCCAGTTTCATGAAAATATTGTGGGCCTCGATTGCGCCATTTTCATGCATCCCACCGTTTGGAAAGCTTCCGGTCATGTGGACGCCTTCAGCGACCCGATGATTGATAACCGCGACTCCAAGAAGCGTTACCGCGCCGACGTGCTGGTGGAAGATCATCTGCAGAAGATCGAAGATAAAATTTCGAAGGAGGTGGAGAAAGCCCGCGGCCGTTTTGGCGAAACCTTTGATGAGAAAATGTACCGGGAAACCAATCCCCGGGTGAAGGAATACCAGGATAAGATCAACGCCATTAAAACCCGGTTTTATGATTCCCTTGGGAAGGACGACCTCGCCGACATCAAGTTGCTGATCGAAGAAACCGGCATTGTTTGCCCCATCAGCGGTACGAAAAACTGGACCGATGTACGCCAGTTCAACCTCATGTTCTCTACCCAGATGGGCTCGGTAAATGACGACACCTCGGTGGTTTATCTCCGGCCTGAAACAGCCCAGGGCATTTTTGTCAATTTCCTCAATGTGCAGAAATCGGCCCGCATGAAAATCCCCTTTGGCATCGCCCAGATCGGGAAAGCCTTCCGCAACGAGATCGTGGCAAGACAGTTTCTTTTCCGTATGCGCGAATTCGAGCAGATGGAAATGCAATACTTTGTCAAACCCGGAGAAGAACTGAAATGGTATGAATTCTGGAAGGAAGAGCGCATGAAATGGCATCTTTCCCTTGGAATTCCCGCCTCGAAATACCGGTTCCACAACCACGAAAAACTGGCCCATTATGCCAATGCTGCTGCCGACATCGAATTTGAATTCCCCATTGGTTTCAAGGAACTGGAAGGCATTCACAGCCGCACCGATTTTGACCTTAGCGCCCATCAGCAATATTCGGGCAGGAAACTGCAGTATTTTGATACGGAGAGCAATGAAAGTTACGTGCCTTATGTTGTGGAAACCTCCATCGGGCTTGATCGTACCTTTCTGGCCGTGTTAAGTCATGCCTACCGCGAAGAAAAACTCGAAGACGGCAGTGAACGCGTGGTACTGGGCATTCCGGCAAAACTGGCCCCCATCAAGCTTGCCGTTTTACCCTTGACCAAAAAAGATGGCCTTGCAGAAAAGGCACGCGAGATCATGGATGTGATGAAATATGATTACCGTTGCTACTATGAAGAAAAAGACACCATCGGACGTCGCTACCGCCGCATGGATGCCCTTGGAACACCCTATTGCATCACCATTGATCACCAAACCCTCGAAGACAATACCGTCACCATCCGCGACCGCGACACCATGTTGCAGGAACGCATCCCGGCGGAGGGGATTTCGGCGATTGTAAAGGGGAAAATGAGTGACAAATGACGAATGACGAGTGACGAGTAACGAATGTGGGTTTGCATTTTAGTTTCGTTCGAAATTCAATATTCGATATTCAATATTCGATATTCTTTTATAAATATTCCGTGCCTGTGAACGGTTTTTCGGCCCCATCGGGGCCATATTCTGGTAGAACGAATGAAATCAGCGTACCCGGCGCTCCGTAGGAGCGCAATTCAGAAAGCAACCCAAACGACAAACTATCCGGATGAAACACCAGAAAGTTGAAAATTTTCTGAAACGCCTTGGATCAATCCTGAAGGGCATCCTGATCACCACCGGCGCCATTTTCGCCGTGATGATCATCCTTGCATTTACATCTGCCCCATTCTGGATCTGGTATGGCATCGGGATTAAAAAAGCCGGGATCCACCGCCCGCCCGATTACATTGTATTACTTGGCGGAGGCGGCATGCCCAGTGAAAGCGGCCTGATGCGCACCTGGTACACCGCCCGTGCTGCCGGATATTTTACCCGGGCACAAGTCATCATCGCCCTGCCCGGCGATTCTTCCGACAGCCGCAGCGCCATCATCCTCATGAAAGATGAACTCATCCTCCGCGGCATTGCCCCCGACCGCATCCAACTCGAAGACTCCGGCACCAATACCCGTTCACAGGCGCAGAACATTTATAAAAGAATATCGAATGACGAATATCGAATATTGAATATTGAACGAAACCCAAATCCCAACCCCAAATCCTCATTCGTCATTCGTCATTCGTCACTCGATATTCGAAATTCCTCCCTCCTCCTCATCACCTCCCCCGAACACCTCTACCGCGCCGTTCTCACCTTCGAAAAAGCCGGGTTTAAGCATGTCCAGGGTTTGCCTGCGTTTGAGCAGGCCATCGAGTCTGATATCACTTTCAATGCCCGGAAACTGGGTGGCCGAAAGTACATTCCCGACATCGGCAGCAACATCACCCTGCGTTATCAGTTCTGGACACAAATGAACTATGAACTGCTCATTCTGAGGGAATACGCTGCATTGGGCTACTATAAGCTAAAAGGCTGGATATAAGGAAAAGTCAAAATGCAAATGGCAAAATGCAAATGGCAAAATTAAGAGACAGTCAAGTTTCTCCATTTGCTTTTGAAATTGACATCGAATTGGTGAAGAAGAACCTGGAAATATCACTGCAATCCTGGAACCCCAGAGGGGTGATATCTTTGTAGAAAGAGACGTGCAGAACTATAAAGATTAAGCAACTACGTCGCCAAAATCTAATAAGTCTTCCCCAGAAATTCCTATTGATCCACTTTACCTCTTATTAAAATCATTCATCGTCCGCTCTGTCCCCCTCAACACAAAGCTTTTGATGAGTTCTACTGTAATTTCAATCCGGGGGATGAGGATTTTCGTCTCTTCTGCGCTCCAGCGTCCCAGCACATAATCAACCTGGTATCCTTTGGCGAAATCGTTGCCTATCCCGATACGCAAACGGGCATATTCAATGGTTTCGATGGTTTCGTTGATGCTGATCAAACCGTTGTGACCGCCATCGCTCCCTTTCGATTTTAATCGAAGCGCCCCAAGCGGCAGTGCCAGGTCATCAACAATGACCAGAATGTTTTCATTGGGAATGTCTTCCTTTTGCATCCAGTATCGCACAGCCTTTCCGCTCAGGTTCATGTAGGTGGATGGTTTGATCACCACCAGTGTGCGTCCTTTCAGCGACATCCGGGCAACAGAGGCCAGTCTGCCCACTTCAAACGAAGCTTTAAAATTTGAAGCCAGCACATCTGCCGCCGTAAAACCGATATTGTGACGCGTGTCGGCATAATCGTCACCAATATTTCCCAGGCCAACAATGAGGTACTTCATGTTATGAATTCAAATGTCAAATGTCAAATGTCAAATGTCAAAAAAATGGATAAAAAACTGTTTCCCAAAAAAACTTCTTACCCTCACGTACGCTTGTCTACCAATTAAAAAAGAAGGTGTAAAGCTACCGACCCTACACCTTCCTTCAAAATGACACTGTTATTCCTTACGCTTTCTTCGCGGCAGGAGCAGCAGCCGGAGCTGCGGCAGCAGCGGCACCTTCAGCGCCAGGAACTGCATCTTCAACCACCGAACGTGCGGTACGCACACCAACAATCACATTGCTGGCCGGGTCGAGGAAGGTTACGTTTTCAAGAACCATATCGGAAACCTTTACTGAGTCGCCGATTTCAAGTCCGTCGATGGAAACCGTGATTTCATCAGGCAGGTTTTGCACCAGTGCCTTGATCACGAGTTTACGCATTTTTTTAATCAGGCGGCCACCGCGGAGGACTCCGGGAGCAACACCAATCACCTTTATTGGAATGCCAATGATGACAGGCTTTTCAGGAATGATTTGCATGAAGTCAACATGCAGCATACGATCCGTTACCGGATGGTATTGTACATCCTGAACGATGGTGCTGTGCTTTTTTCCGTCAACGCTCAGTTCAAAGATGTAGGCGATGGGGGTGTGCATGATTTTCATCAGCGCTTTTTCATCAGCTACAAAGTGAATCTGTTCTTTTCCGCCATACATCACACAGGGAACCTTAAATTCCTTGCGGTGCATTTTGGCATCTTTTTTCCCTACGTTCTCGCGAAGAGAACCGCTCAATGATACCGTTTTCATAATGAATTGATTGAATGAATGATTGATTGAATGATTGAGTCCCGTACTTCACGCAGTAACTGATGATATTAACAGTAACTTCCGGTTTTTTGGGGCAGCAAAGGTAAGAAAAATATTGTTAGAATTTGAAGAGGGATGAAATAGACTCCCTTTTTTTCAGCCGGCGGATTACTTCGGCGAAGAGGTCGGCAGTGCTGAGTACCTTTATTTTCGGGCTTTGCATGGTAAGCGGTATCGTATCAGTGACGATCAGCTCGAGGAGCGCAGAATTTTCAATACTTTCACGGGCATTGCCTGAAAGCAGCGGATGCGTTACCATGGCCCTCACCGAAGCCGCTCCATTTTCCATG
Organism: Bacteroidota bacterium; assembly: GCA_037139855.1. Lineage (GTDB taxonomy): Bacteria > Bacteroidota > Bacteroidia > Bacteroidales > FEN-979 > CAIVAT01. The sequence continues at coordinate 1,574 of JBAXFM010000243.1, read as the reverse complement.
ATGATCTCAGCGGCTTTGCAAAGGGTGCCACCGGTATCTACAATGTCGTCGAGCAGCACAACGTCCTTGCCTTTCACATCCCCAACAAGTCTCATTTTGGCCACTTCATTGGGTTTTGACCGGTGTTTGTAACAGATCACGAAATTGGTATGGAAGTATTTGGCATAAGATCCGGCTCTGCGCGTTCCGCCGGTATCCGGGGAGGCGAAGATCAGTTCCGGGAGATGAAGTGTTTTCAGGTAAGGAATAAATACCGAAGATGCATACAGGTGATCGACCGGAACATCAAAAAATCCCTGGATCTGGTCGGCATGAAGGTCGAGCGCGATGATGCGGTTCACCCCGGCTGCCGAAAGCAGGTTGGCCACCAGTTTGGCGGCGATGGAAACACGCGGTTTGTCTTTGCGGTCCTGGCGGGCATAACCGAAGTAAGGAATAACCGCAACGATCGTCTTGGCCGAAGCGCGGCGTGCTGCATCGATGAGCATCAGCAGTTCAAAAAGATTATCCGATGGTGAATGAGTTGATTGAATCAGGAATACATCGGTGCCCCGGATATTTTCTTCAAAAGAAGGCTGGAATTCACCATCGGCGAACCTTACCACCGATGATTTGCCTATTTCCGCACCGAAACTTTGTGCAATTTTCTCACCCAGGTGGGCTGTGGCCGAACCTGAAAAGATATTGATCTTTGCTGCCATGAGGAGGGATAATTACTTTGCGCAAAGATAAACCATTAAACACCCCGGTGCAAATTAAACTTCGACTTCGCTCAGTTTCCACGTCAGTTCTTGTCAACTTCGGCCCCGTTTAGCTGAAAACTTATCTGGATTGAAATAATCCCGGTTGGAGACCCAGTTCCGCTTCTTTACCTGGCTTCACTTAGTTTACGGATCAGGAGGAATTCCCGGGGGATAAAGATTTCTCCATGCTTGTCCATGCTATTTCCATGCTTGTCCATGCTATCTCCATGCTTGTCCATGCTATCTCCATGCTTTACCAGTCTTTGTCCAGTCTCCTCCATGGACCTTCCAGTCTTTTCCCTGAACCCTCCGGTCTCCTCCATGGACCCTCCAGTCTTTTCCATGCTACCTCCAGGCTATGTCCAGGGGTTGTCCCTTTTAGGACCAGATAAGGACCAGATAAGGACCATGCTTCGTGTATGCTCAGCCCGGCACTCCTGATGTTGAAAAACATGAACCACCAGCCTTTTCCCCCGAAAATTCCACTTGACCCCGATTTACCGTCCGACTTCGCCTTGTTTACCCTTGACCTTGCCAGGCATCAAACTTTGAGCTATTATGGCATTATAGTTTGACATCGTTCATGTAATTTGTTGTACGGTGAAAAAAAAGTGGTATTTTTGCAAAACCACCCCCCACCCCGCCCTCCCCGAACAAGGGAAGGCTTCACTGCCCGGATGGCGGAATAGGTAGACGCGTTGGTCTCAAAAACCAATGAATGCAAGTTCGTGCCGGTTCGATTCCGGCTCCGGGTACGAAAACACCCCTAAAACCCACGCCAGTCGTGGGTTTTTCTTTTTTGAGTACCCAAATGGGTACCCAAAAGATTTA
>JBAXFM010000242.1:0-7962 GCA_037139855.1 Bacteroidota bacterium | reverse complement strand
ACAATATATTTGTTTATTGCGAAGTAACCGAAGAACGGTCGATTGCCGATGTAAGTCTTGAATTGCTGTCGAAAGGCAGAAAATTGGCTGACGATCTGAAAGTTAAACTCGAGGCCATTGTCATCGGGCACAAGGTCACAAAACCAGAGGCCCTGCTATACCCGTTTGGCGTTGATGTGATCCATTACGCCGACGATGAAAAGTTGTTCCCTTACACAACACTTCCGCACTCAACGGTCATCATTGAACTCTTAAAAAAGGAAAAGCCCGAAATCGTGCTTTTCGGAGCAACCAGCATTGGCAGGGATCTTGCCCCACGGGTGGCATCGGCCCTCCGCTGTGGCCTGACAGCCGACTGTACCAGTCTTGAAATCGGCGACCATTTCGAAAATAAAACCCAGACCGAATACAAGAACCTGCTTTACCAGATCAGGCCTGCCTTTGGAGGAAACATCATTGCCACGATCATCAACCCTGAAACAAGACCGCAGATGGCCACCGTGCGCGAGGGGGTGATGAAAAAGGAGTTGTATGCTGTGAAATACAAGGGAAAGCTCAATAAAATAGATGCCAGGAGTATCCTGAAGGACGAAGACTTCGCCGTGACCATCATCGAGCGGCATCTGGAGAAGAGCAGGATCGACATTAAAAACGGGCAGGTGATTATCGCCGGAGGATACGGAGTAGGTTCGAAGGAGAATTTTAAGCTTCTGTTCGACCTGGCTGAAATTCTGGGCGCTCAGGTGGGCGCTTCGCGTGCTGCCGTGGATGCCGGGTTTGTGGAACACGAGCGCCAGGTAGGGCAGACGGGAGTTACCGTGAGGCCAAAGCTTTACATTGCCTGCGGCATTTCGGGAGCTGTGCAGCATCGTGCCGGCATGGACCAGTCGGCCCAGATCATTTCGATCAATACCGATATCAATGCCCCGATTAACCATATCGCCGATTATACCATTATAGGAAATGTGGCCGATATCATACCAAAGATGATCAAGTATTACAAGAAAAATTCGAAGTAAAAACTGTCATGGAAAATTTCTATACCGACAACCCCCATCTAAGGTTTCACCTCACCCATCCGTTGATGGCCAGGATCGTGAAACTGAAGGAGTCAGATTATACCCAGAAAGATAAATACGATTTTGCCCCGCTCGATTTCGAAGATGCGATCGACAGCTACGACAAAATAATGGAGATCATAGGTGAGATCAGCGGTGAGATCATAGGCCCCAATGCCGAATCGGTTGACAAGGAGGGCCCGCAGCTTGTCAACAACGAGGTGAAGTATGCCCATGGCACCCAGAAAAACTACGATGCATTGGTTAGGGCGGGACTGGTCGGATTTACCCTTCCCCGCGAATACGATGGACTGAATATGCCGCATGTGCCTTATGTGATGTCGGGTGAAATCGTTTCACGTGCCGATGCAGGTTTTGCGAACATCTGGGGGCTGCAGGACTGTGCAGAAACCATCCTCGAGTTTGCATCTGATGAGCTAAAAGCTGAATTCCTCCCGCGTTTCAATAAAGGGGCTACAGCTGCCATGGATTTAACCGAACCCGATGCAGGTTCCGACCTCCAGGCCGTACAACTGAAAGCTACCTACGACACCCGCAAGCACTGCTGGCTGCTCGATGGCGTAAAACGTTTTATCACCAACGGCGATGCCGATATTTCGCTGGTCCTTGCACGCTCGGAAGAAGGAACCACCGATGCACGCGGGCTTTCGTTGTTTGTATACGACCGCAAAGATAAAGCCGTTACCGTGCGGCGCATCGAAAATAAACTGGGGATCAAAGGATCGCCAACCTGCGAGCTGGTATTCCGCCATGCACCGGCAAAACTCATCGGCGATACCAAACTCGGGTTGATCAAGTATGTGATGTCGCTGATGAACTCCGCCCGCCTTGGCGTTGGTTCACAGTCAGTCGGCCTTGCAGAGGCTGCTTACCGCGAAGCATACAAATATGCCACCGAACGCGAACAGTTTGGGAAATCCATCATCAAGTACCCGGCCATATATGAGATGCTCACCAACATGAAGGTAAAGATCGACGGCATGCGCTCGCTGCTTTATGAAACGGCTCGTTATGTTGACCTGTACAAATGCTGCAATTTTGCTTTCAGGGAGCGCAAACCGGAAGGTGACGAACGCCAGGAAGCCAAACACTACCAGAAGCTTGCCGACATGTTCACCCCGCTTCTGAAGCTTTATACCAGCGAGGCTTGCAATCAGATCGCCTACGATGCCATCCAGATTTTCGGCGGGACCGGCTACATGAAGGACTTCCCGATCGAACGGATATATCGCGATGCACGCATCACCACGATTTATGAAGGTACCTCCCAACTGCAGGTGGTGGCTGCCATCCGTTATGTAGGCAATGGCGGTTATCTTGCAGCCATGCGCGAAAGGGCAGAACTCCCGGTGAAACGTGAACTGGAATACCTCAAAAGTTCGCTTGAAAAAATGACGGAACAGTTCGCTAAAACCGTCGAGAAGGTGAGCGAGTACAGCGACAACGAATATTTCGAATTCCACTCACGCAGGCTGGTCGAGATGGCTGGAAATATCCTGATAGGATACCTGTTGCTTTACGATGCAAACCGCAGCGATGAATATACCATGAGCGCCGATATCTTTATCCGCAAAGGCCGCGCTGAGAATGTCGCCACCGTAAGTTTTATCAACAACTGCCATCCGAAAGAGGTGAACGATTACAAGCGATAGCAGATAATTGCTGATGTGCTGATGTGCTGATGTGCTGATGTGCTGATGTGGAGATGGGGTTATTTAAATTGAATTGGCAAAATCTAAAATGGCCAGGACACAATATATTGCCATTTGCAAATCTCATTTTGCAAATATGTTTTTCAAAATGTATAGCATTTTGAAAATATCATTACCAAAATGTTTATGTTTGTATTAAATCAATTACAAGGTTACAAAATAACATGGTTGAGGAATTGATGAGACTTGATCGTTTGGCCAGAGGACAGGCAAAGAAGTATCCAGTCAGACGATTCTTGTTCCCACATCTGAAATATCTCCTTACAAGCACCCGGCAATTGGTCGGAATTGCCGGGTTCAGGGGAACAGGAAAAACAATCCTTCTGCGTCAACTGGCGGTGGATCTTGATATGACTTTCTACATTAGTGCAGATACCTTGCCCGCGAATACGGATCTTTTCGAAATCTAATCACATTTCGAGGAATCGATGGGAATTTCTGTTATTCAGTAAAAAAACTGACCTGGGTGTTTTAACTGTTGAAATTATCACAGGAAGATCTGCATTCCATTCGCACAGTGCTGCTATTTATTGCCCGGGCGGGAATCGAGGGATGCAGCTATTCTTCGATAGCCAGGAATACCGGGATTTCAAAATACAGGGTTCTGACCAGGACAGGCTGACTGGTGCCATCCATGAAGAGTTCTTTATCCATCATGTCACCGGTGCTGATCTCACAGTGAATTATCTGAAAAGCATGAGAGGTGAAAAATTACCGGATTATGTACTGTTTTTAAAAGAACGTAAACTGATCGTGGAGATAGGAGGGGCCGGCAAAACTGCTACACAATTCAAAGGAATGAATGAAAAAGAAAAACATATAGTTACACAACCTGCGTCAAAAGCAGTAATTCCATTGATCCTGTTTGGATTTCTGTGGTAATAAAATCAAGAAATCCCTGGCAGAGTGTCCCCCTCCCATTTAAGGGGGCGGGCGGGGTGAGATCATTTTTCACCTGCCAACCGTGGAAATGTCCATGCGAGCCCCGGATTACACCAGCCTTCTCCTGAAACGAGATAGCTTCTATAACATCCAACTGCTACCCATATATTGTGCCTACGGCACAGGGTTCATTTAGAAATACAATCGGATTGAGAAATTTAAACAGGCAATTAAAACATAAAACTTAATACTTTTTTATTTATTTTTGTAACGATTAACATTTTGATTATTGTATTAAAAAAAAACAAATAATGTCTAAAATACTAGCTGATAGTGATTATTGCCTGGACACTTTTAACCCTGCTGCCATGGCCAGGAATATAGCCACGCGCGTGAGGGAACGACGGCTCGAACTGAACCTGACGCAGAAAAGTCTGGCTGACAAAGCAGGTGTCAGCCTGGGTTCACTCAAACGATTTGAAAACAGTTATGAAATCTCGCTGAAACACCTGCTGATGATTGCAATTGTATTGGATGCGACGGAAGAGTTTGACCACCTGTTTACCAAACCGCAATACCAGAGCATTGATGAGGCGCTGAAGATAGCATCAGTGAAAAATCGTAAAAGAGGAAGCCGTCATGTTTAAAAATATTTTGTCGGTTGATGTCTGTCTTGGCGATCGGAAAGTTGGCAGACTTGCATGGACACCTAACCGCCGATGCTTGTTCGAGTACGACACCGAATGGGTCAAATCAGGTTTCTCCATCTCCCCCTTCTACCTGCCGCTGAAGCATGGCGTTATTACCGCCAGGGCTGAACCATTTGAAGGTTTATTCGGCATTTTCCATGACAGCCTTCCAGACGGCTGGGGGAAATTGCTGACAGACAGATGGCTCATCAGCAAGGGATTTAATCCGCAGGAATTCACCGTCATCGATCGTCTCAGTCTTGTAGGGGATAGCGGGATGGGAGCGCTGACATATCATCCTGCTCAGAACACACAGGGTGAGGAAATGAATTACCCGGTCGGGTTCTATGCTGCAGAATCCGCCAGAATTCTCAATTCAGATTTCTCCGGTTCTCTGGATGAGATGGTGCAGAAGGCAGGTTCTTCAGGAGGTGCCAGACCTAAAGTATTGCTGAACATTGACGGTGTCGGTTGGCTGATCAAATTCCGCGCAGCAGTTGATCCGGCGGATGTTGGAAAAATAGAATACGAACATTCGGTCATGGCTGAAAGATGCGGCATTGAGATGCCCGAAACCCGGTTGTTTGAAGGAAAGTACTTTGGCGTACGACGGTTCGACCATGACGGGCACCTGCGCATCCATGTGCACAGCGCAGCAGGATTGTTGTATGCCAGTTACCGTTTGCCATCACTTGATTATACAGAATTGATGAAAGCAACCATGGCGCTCACCCGCGACATCCAGGAGGTTGAAAAGTTGTTCCGGTTAATGATATTCAATGTGTTGATTGGCAATAAGGACGACCATGCCAAAAACTTTTCCTATCGGTATATAAACAACAGGTGGCAACTATCCCCCGCATACGACCTGCTGCCATCACCGGGATTTAATCTCCACCACACCACAACGGTCAACGGGAAAGGAAAACCCGTGATTGATGACTGCATGGAGGTGGCAAAGGTTACTGGTTTTCCTGTAAAGCAGGCCGGGCGGATTGTTGAAGAGGTGAAGGCAGGTGTAAACCGGGGCTCTTTAGCCGCATGGAATGACCTCACCCCCCTCCCCTTCAAGGGGAGACCCTGATAAACTCCACAATCCCCACATCGGGGGTGAACCCTGTTTCAAAAACAGGCAGTTTGCTGCATAAGCCGGAAAGGAAACTGAGATGGTGCTCAATATACCCTCGGTTGTAGCCATGTTGAATAGAGTTGGCAAATAGCCGTGAAACAGCGGCAGCGCCAGTAAGTTCTGTATTGCTGTTCAGGGGTGCCTGTTTAAGAAGGTGAATGGCGTTGAGCGTCGAATTTGCCGGCGCCGCTTCGTACTGATATGCTGATGGGATGATGGGATGATGGGATGATGTGCTGATGTGAAAATGGAATCGCTGGCCAAACAAAAACTCAGCGGTCCTCCGCGGTTAAACTTTTTCTTACTGCGGAGGAATTAAAAATCAGACATGTAACCGTATGTTTGGTTTTTCTGCAATTAGTTTGACTGAATTCTCCGCTTGATCATTTTTTTTCTGATTTCATAAATTGAAATACAGATGGCGAAGGCGGTTAATGGCAAAATCCAATCAATGGCATGCAACGGGGCCGTATGAAAATACAGATTTAATGCAGGCACATACATAATGAGCAACATACAGGAAATCGAGAAAGCAAATGCCAGCAGAAGATTCCTGTTTGAAAATAAATACCTCCCCAGGGCATTTCCGTAAGTTCGTCTTGAAAGGAGGTTGGCATACTGACCAAAGATGATAGAAACAAATGTTATCGTAATGGCTTTTTCATAATTGTGAGCCCCATCAGGGTGAATGAAAAATGAAAAGAGAAAAGCGCCATAAGCAACAAGTCCCATGACGACACCTGAGAATACAATTCCTTTCATCGTCCCACTATTCAGTATTTTATCTTTGGGATTTCTGGGAGGATCTTCCATGATGCTTTTTTCAGGCGGATCATAGGTGAGCATGATAAGTGGAAACATTTCACCAACAATATCGATCAGTAAAATCTGCACCGCCAGTATTGGAATTGCTACTCCAAAGAAGGCGCCGGCAAATCCGAACAACACACAGGTGAGTTCTGCCATATTCGATGAAAGATTTGTCGTAATTGTTTTTTCAAGGTTCCTGAAAATTGTCCTTCCTTCTTTTACCGCAACAACAATGGTGGAAAAATTATCATTCAATAAAATCATATTCGCAGCTTCCTGAGCCACCTTTGAACCATTTTTCCCCATGGCTATGCCAATATCCGCACGTTTCAAACTCAAGGTGTCATTTACGCCATCACCAGTTACTGCGACAATTTCCCCCAGTTTCATTAGTAAATCCACAATCCGGAATTTATCGTCAGGTGATACTCTCGAAAATATTAAAGCCCTGTTCTGAAAAACTTTTTTCAGTTGTTTGTCTGTCATGGAAGGTAAATCAGCACCTTTGATTACGACCGGGTATTCATCACCCTCATCCATCATTCCGATGTTTTTAGCAATGGCTCTTGCCGTTACTTCATTGTCGCCGGTGATCATAAACACTTTCATGTGCGCCTTGAAAACCGACTCAATAGCTGCCTTCACTTCCTTGTGGGGCGGGTCCAGCATGGTAACGAATCCGGCAAAGATCAGATCCTTTTCAGCATCATCAACCGTATAGTCCTTTTTAGTTTCAAGATCCTTGTAAGCAATCGCAATAACACGCAACGCTTTTTCAGAGAATGTGGCCGACAGTGACAGGATCTCTTTTTTTTGTGCGCTGGTAAGTTTGCTTACTTTTCCACCGGAAATTGTTTTTGTGGAAGCCTCCAGAACCGACTCTATCGATCCCTTGACAAAGGAAATGACCTTATGCTTGTGTGTTCGGATGATGGTTGCCCTTTTTCGGAAAGAATCAAAGGCAAATGATTTCACCAGGGGATATTCTTTTTCAACCATATCCAGGTTATACCCGGCTTTCATGGCCAGGGTGCTGAAGGAGGTTTCGGTAGGATCCCCGATTGAATACCATGATTTATGAAACTTATCTGGCGGACTGATTTTTCCCAGGGATGAAAGAAATCCGGAAAGAAAAAAGATCTTCAAATCTGCCAGCGAATCGTTTTTCAGAACTTTACCCGCTTCATCTGTAATATGTCCTACTGGTTCGTACCCCGATCCCGAGACTGAAAATGACATCCCATTGAAGGTGCAACCGGTGATGGTCATTTCGTTTTTTGTGATGGTGCCTGTTTTGTCTGATGCAATTACCGTAGCGGATCCCAACGTTTGAGCAGAGGCGATCTTTTTAACGATGGCCTTTCTTTTCGACAACCTTGCCACAGCCAGGGCCAGGGCCATCGAAATCTGGGCTGGTAATCCTTCGGGCACCATGGCGGCAGCAACGCTGACAGAAAAGACCAGGGCCAAAGCCACTGAATCATGCATTACCAGGCGGACCACAAAAAGAATAATGGCAATAGCCAGGGTGGCATACGTCAGCTTTTTCGCCACATCCTTTATTTCGACCTGCACCGGTGCATCGGCTGATTTAATGGTTTCTGATGTTGTACTGATTTTACCAATTTCCGTTTGTATTCCGGTTGCATACACCATTCCGG
>JBAXFM010000241.1:0-7989 GCA_037139855.1 Bacteroidota bacterium | reverse complement strand
CGGCCGTTACCGGAGGGACCAAGGTTATCAGCGATCACATATTTATCCGTATAACCACTGAACCCGGCAATACGTTTATCGATCGCATGATTACGCTGGTAGAAGGGGCGAAACGACAAAAAACGCCCAATGAGATTGCCCTCTCCATCCTGCTTTCGGGGTTATCAATCATTTTTCTCCTGGCTGTTGCCACACTTCCGGCATTCTTTGGTTACAGCCTTTCGGCATCCGGTTTGCCGATGTCTCAAAATTTAACGATTCCTGTGTTAATTGCACTGTTGGTTTGTCTCATTCCGACAACAATAGGTGGATTGCTGAGCGCCATAGGAATCAGTGGCATGGACAGGTTAATACAGCGTAATGTAATTGCCACAAGTGGACGGGCCATTGAAGCCGCGGGGGATGTTGATGTTCTCTTACTGGATAAAACCGGAACAATCACCCTGGGCAACCGCATGGCAACCGATTTTATTCCAGCCGAAGGGGTAACTGCCGAAGAACTTGCCAATGCTGCACAAATCTCATCCTTATCAGACGAAACCCCCGAAGGTCGTTCAATTGTTATCCTGGCAAAGGAAAAATTTGGGATACGAGGGCGGGAGGTTCATCAGCTCAATGCAACGTTTATCCCGTTTACGGCTCAATCGAGAATGAGTGGGGTTGACATGAAAGCTGATGATGGCACTGCCATTAAAATCCGGAAAGGTTCATCTGAAGCGATCCGCTCATTCGTTCAAAACAACAATGGTTTTTACCCGCAAAAAATCCAGGATATTGTAATAGAATTGGCAAGACAAGGGGCTACGCCACTGGTTGTGGCACAAGGAAATATGGTTTTGGGTGTCGTTCATCTGAAAGACATTGTGAAAGGTGGAATCAAACAGCGATTCGCTGAACTTCGCAAGATGGGAATCAGAACAGTGATGATTACCGGGGATAACGCATTAACTGCCGCAGCCATTGCCGCTGAGGCCGGAGTTGACGATTTTATGGCTGAAGCAACACCCGAAGATAAATTAAGGCGTATCCGTGAAGAACAGGCGAATGGCCATCTGGTAGGAATGATTGGCGATGGAACCAATGATGCCCCTGCACTTGCGCAAGCCGACATCGGTATTGCGATGAATACCGGTACCCAGGCTGCACGTGAAGCTGGCAACATGGTCGATCTCGACAGTAACCCAACCAAACTGATTGAGGTAGTGGAAGTCGGAAAACAGTTGCTTATGACACGCGGATCACTTACTACTTTTAGCATTGCAAACGATGTCGCCAAATATTTTGCCATTATTCCGGCCATTGCCATTGAACTGTATTCAGGGAAAAACAGAATCGGGCCCCTCTCTGCTTTGAATATCATGAACCTCGGTTCACCGCAAAGCGCTATCATGAGCGCTGTGATTTTCAATGCCATTATCATAATTCTTTTGGTGCCATTGGCATTGAAAGGTGTTCGCTACCGGCCTGTTTCAGCCAACGCAGCCTTAACGCGTAACCTGCTCATTTTTGGTCTGGGAGGTATCATTGCCCCTTTTGTGGGGATTAAGCTGATTGATATGATTATAAATTTTTAGACCTTTCCACGGCCCTCCGGTTACCAATCAATTAACACAACTAAAACATTTTTAATCAAAAAAAATAAATCTTAAAATGAAAACATTCATCATTTCTTTAAAAATCTTCCTGGTGTTCACCGTGCTGACCGGAGTTGTTTATCCACTGTTAATCACAGGCATTGCCCAGGTGCTGTTTCCTGCAAAAGCAAATGGCAGCCTGCTTTCGAGAGATAATCAAATCGTTGGGAGTGAACTGATTGGCCAGCAATTCGATTCTGCCATTTATTTCACCTCGCGCCCATCGGTGATTTTTTACAACCCTTTGCCTTCGGGAGGATCAAATGATGGATTGACGAATATCAGATTAAAAGAACTTGTTTCCGCCAGAAAACATCATTTTTGTTCTTTTAATCAGTTGGACAGTTTGACAATAATACCCTCCGAAATGCTTTTTGCATCGGCAAGCGGACTTGACCCGCATATTTCACCACAGGCAGCATTGTTACAGGTTGACAGGATTGCAAAAGCAAGGAATTTCAATAATGTATGCAGGCAAAAGCTGATAAATTGTATTAAAGAACTCACGGAAGGCCCGCAATTTTTATGCCTTGGCGAAGAGAGGGTAAACGTTTTATTGTTAAATTTAGAGACTGATAAAATTCAATGAACGGTTTCATCGAAAACAGGCCGGATCCCGACGAACTTTTAGCTTCTATGGTAACAGAAGACGAAAAAAGTAAGCGGGGTAAACTTAAAATATTTTTCGGTATGTGTGCCGGAGTCGGTAAAACATATACCATGCTGCAAACAGCCCGGTCAGAAAGGTTGAAAGGCAGTGAAATTATCATTGGCTATATCGAAACGCACAATCGAAAGGAAACAGCCGGTTTGGTGGAAGGGTTTGAACTTATTCCACGCAAAATCTATGAATACAAATCCACAACCGTTCAGGAAATGGATCTGGATGCCATTATAGCACGAAAACCGCAGGTTGTGCTGGTTGACGAACTCGCACACACCAATACCCCTGGAAGCCGTCACACAAAACGGTATCATGATGTACAGGAAATTCTTGAAAACGGGATTAATGTGTATACAACCCTTAATGTTCAGCACCTTGAAAGTCGCTCAGACACTGTTGCCCAGATTACCGGCGCCATCGTGCGTGAAACAATACCCGATGAGGTTTTTGAGAATGCGGATGAAATTGAGTTGGTTGACCTAACCCCTGATGAACTTCTTGAACGGTTAGGCGATGGAAAGGTTTATACTCCGGAACGATCACAGGAAGCCATAGCCAATTTTTTCCGGAAAGGCAATATTACTGCTCTAAGGGAAATGGCGCTTCGAATTGTTGCTGATCGGGTTGACCGGCAGTTACACGATTACATGCAGCACAAACGGATTCGTGGTCCATGGAAATCAGGGCTTCATCTTTTGGTTGCTGTCGGACCCAGTCCCTATTCAGGAAAACTTTTACGATGGGCGAAAACCCTGTCATATTCGATGGGGGCAAATATTCAGGCAATTTATGTTGAAACTTTGCATATACTTTCACCCAAAGAGCAGGAGCAGCTTGATAAAAACATAAAGCTCGCAAAACAGTTGAGTATAAAGCTCAGGATTATAACCAACAATGATATCGTAAGGGCCATTGTCGATTTTGCGCTGAAAGAAAACATAACCCACATTATTGTTGGGAAACCGCGGGTTCGTAACCTGATCTCCCTGCTCCGGCTTGGACGGTTTGTAAACAGGCTGATCCGATATAGCGGAAATATTGATGTTTACATTCTTGGTTCCGATAACCAGTCAAAAGACAAATTCAGGGAAAGAATTTCCGTACCCCCTTTTACCTCCACGATCCGGCAATACCTCGTCATTCCTGTCATCGTGCTGTTATCCGCTGTTGTTTGTTACCTTGTCAAGGATTATATCGGGTATCAGGTTGTCTCATTTGTTTTACTGTTTCTTGTCTCCATCCTTGCCATTTTTTTCGGGACCGGTCCTATTTTACTTGCCGCAACCCTGAGCGCCTTTATCTGGGATTATTTTTTCATCCCGCCCCAATTTACCATACATATTGAACAAGCGGAAGATGTGCTCATGTTAATTATGTTTTTTATCATTGCGCTGCTCAATGGAATTTTAACCTCCAGGGTAAGGCGACAAGAGAAAAGAATCAGGATCAGGGAAGAACGTACCCACGCCCTTTACCAGCTTGCAAGAGAATTTGCTATGGTTTCAGGGATTGAGGATGTAACAAAAATTGCTACGCAGTATATCAAGAAGTATTTCAGGTTTGAGAGTGCCATCATCCTCAAAAATGAGCGGAACCAACTTGAAAACCAAATAAACCATGAAACAAAAATAAACTTGACGGCAAGCGAATTGAGTGTTGCTGCCTGGGTGTATAAACATTCTGCCAAGGCCGGAAAATATACCGACACGCTACCTTCTGCTGATTATTCATTCTATCCGTTAACCGGGAACAATGACAACATGGGAGTCATTGCAGTAGAGCAGGCCAATGTATTTACGCAGGGGGAGGAACAATTCTGGGAAGCGTTTTTATCACAGATATCCGGAAAATTCGAGCGGGAATTTTTACGGAATGTTGCCAAAAATACTTTTATTCTGAATGAATCAGATAAACTCTATAAAACCCTGTTCAATTCGATATCCCATGAGTTGCGAATTCCAGTCGCAACAATCATGGGCGCCTCCGATACTTTATTAGCCCAAAATTATCCTGAAGAAACCAGGCATAAATTATATGATGAAATAAATACGGCTTCTATCAGACTCAACCGGCTGATCGAAAATCTGCTGAACATGTCTCGCCTTGAATCAGGACGGATTACGCCACGACCTGACTGGTGCGACGTTCATGATCTGGCTCATAAAATAACGGTTAACCTTGAACATGAATTGAAGCCGTTTCAATTAGCAACGGTAATCCCAAAGGATATGCCGTTGGTATTCATCGATTTCGGACTGATTGAACAAGCATTGCACAATTTAATATTGAATGCGACACAAAATGCTCCGGATGGAACCCAGATAAGGCTCAAGTTCTATTACGACAACGACTTGCTCACGATACAGGTGATGGACCGGGGAACCGGATTTCCTGCAACCGAATTATCATCGGTATTTAACAAGTTTTACCGGGGGAAAGAGGCAAAAACGGGTGGCACAGGATTAGGGTTGTCCATCGTGAAAGGCTTTACAGAGGCCCATCACGGGTCGGTTATCGCAGAGAATCGCAGAAATGGCGGCGCTATATTCACCATTAAAATTCCGGTGAAAATTTCAGAGATGGACCAATTCAGTAAACATAATTCGTAATGGTAAGTCCCGACAACATTTTAATCATTGATGACGAACTGCCAATTCGCCGGTTGCTTGAGATTACGCTATCAGCCAATGGCTATAAAATTTCTGAGGCAGCCAACGGTAAGGAAGGTTTGTCAATGGCAGCAACAAGCCAACCTGTTTTAATTATCCTCGATCTGGGTTTGCCTGATGCAGATGGCATTGACGTTCTGAAAAAGCTACGTGAGTGGTACCTCAAACCCATCATCATTCTTTCGGTGCGTAGTTCTGAAGAAGACATAGTAAATGCTCTTGACCATGGGGCCAATGATTACCTTACGAAACCATTTCGCACAGGTGAGTTGCTTGCACGCATCCGGGCAGCTACGAGGCATAGTCAGGGGACTCCTGACACTCCTGTTCTCAATTTCGGGTCATTGACAATTGATCTGGCAAATCATACTGCCCGTAAGGATAATGAGTTAATAAAGCTCACATCTACTGAATATTCTCTTTTAGCGCTTTTAGCAACAAACGATGGAAGAGTATTAACCCATCAGTATATTCTTAAAGAAGTGTGGGGAATGGGTTACATTGAACAAACCCAATACCTCAGGGTTTTTATAGCCCAGTTGCGTAAAAAGGTTGAAGACGATCCAGCCAAACCTAAATTGTTAAACACCGAATCGGGAATAGGGTATCGGTTTGGAAGTTAAGACCAGCACTCCGCCAGATTGAAATCAATGACAGATTCGTTGAGATCCCAGGAAAAATAATAATTTTACTCCATGAAAAAATGGTTGTTAATGTCCCTCATCTTTTTCACCAGGTTGGTTGTTTTCCCTCAGTCAGCCGACTCGCTTAAAACATGGGAAGCCTCCGTAGGGGTCGATAATTCATTAATTACAGGCATCTACCTCGTTGGAGTCGCAGCAAGCTTCGACAGGAAGTGGCTTCATACTGAAATCGGATTTTGTGAAGATGATTTGAATACCTTTTCCGCAAAGGCCGGGTATAATTTTTCCGGGGGTGGGAAACTGCAATTCCGGGTCACGCCTTTAATCGGCTTTATGGTTGGAAAGTCTTATGGTTTGTTACCCGGGGTAAGTCTTGCTCTTGATTATGGGAAGTTTTCATTTACAGGCTCGTCATCAGTCATTGTCTATTCCTCCTCGAAAAGGGAAGAGAGTTATATCTATGGTTCCTATGAACTGGACTATTCCATCACGGATTTTCTTTATGCAGGCGTTTCTGTTACGCGCACCAAGATTTATCAGACAAATCACACTTTTGACCCGGGATTTGGTGCAGGACTTACATTGGCAGGTATTAACTTGTCCGGGTATGTTTATGACCTCATTGTGGACGAACCATTCTACGCTGTTTCTATCCTCTGGGCCTTCTAACCAATTTGGTGAAAAGAATTGATTGATGGTCAAACATGATTCAACTTACCGGATTATTTCTTTTTTTCTCCAAAATTGAGCGAGAACCCAAGATATAGAATAAGGGCATTATAGGTCGAAGTCGCATTGTTGATCCGCGTACCCTGCAGGGCTTTTTGCTCTGTAAAATTATACTCGACCGGGTCCGAAAGGTTGGCAATCTGGGTCTGGTTGGCTGATCGTCCAAAACTATATTCAATTCCGGTAATGATATCCTGGCCGAAAATGACCCAGGACAGCCCGCAGGTTAAATAATACAGGTCAAGGTTGGTCTTCCGGATTTTAGAATTTCCTCCAAGTTGTCCGAAATCCAGGTTTTTCTGATAGTTAAAATCAGTTCTGAAACCGGCTTTCAGCATCAGTTTTTCACTTAATGTCCAGCTATATCCCAATGCAACATCGAATACCGGTTTGGCGCCGTTGACATAAGTGAGCCAGTCGGAAAACTGCTCCCCTCCATTTTCTGATGTCATCAAAGGACTTTCTTCCGCCTCTACCATCTTGTACGGATCAATGCCTGAATAATACTGCATTGACAGGTACAAAATCCTCCTGCCATCCCGAAAGTTGTAGGTGAGGCCGGCTGCAACAGAGAACGGAGTATTGAAAGAAACCTTCACGTTACCCTTTTCTTCATAATCATTGATTAAATAGTCGGACATCGGCAATCCAGTCTCCGGATTGGTTATATTTGATTGCTGCTCCATGTGTTGCACACGTTTTCCATCTGAGTAAACCCCGACAGAGGGCGTAGTTACCGTAAGACCAATACTGACAGATTTCCATTTATAGATGACACCAATTTTCCACATCAACCTGTAATCATTGAATTTCAGATAATTACTTTCAACATATCCGGCAGCGTGGAAAGTATTGCCCGCACCGGCAATTGACGCGGTATCGTTAAGCGGATAGGCCTGAATATCCAGGGCGTGTCTGTATTTAAGGGTTTTGATTGTCGCAAACATACTCATTCCCAGGAACAATCTGCTGCCAATTTTCCTGGAAGTCCCGATTCCGATCCAATCATCCCTGAATTTGCTGTAGTATTGGTAGTATGCCATGTAACGGTCATCCCCGGGTATGCCGGTTAAAACATGTTTTCGCTCATCAACTGATTTGATGAATTCAATTTCCTCATTTTCGTTGTTCAAAAATACGACCTCAAAACTCCAGTTTTGGTATTTCTTTGGTTTGAGCATGTAGGCGACAAACCGGGGCTCAACCTTGCCAATGACTTCGTCCAGGTCAATATTCTCGCCGAGAGCGTTTTGAATATTGATAAAATTCAGTGAGAACAAACTGGCATTGAGTGAGAACTTGGAAGCTTTAACTTCAGAAATGCTTGCAGGATTATAATAAACGGCGCTTGGTCCTGCACCTCCGCCAACCACTGCACCCGATAATAGCGAAGACTCTTCATTGAAACTCCGGGTCCAGTAGTTATGCGATTGCCCTGCAGCCAAATAAGTCACAAAAAGAAGCAAACTGACTAAAACCGCAACCCGGTTTTTCATTTTTATGTTTTTACCGTTAAACCCAAACAATGTAAAGAATCCAATTTTTAAAACCACAAACTTTTTAAAACCAGTACATCATCACATTATCACATCAGCACATTAGCACATCAGCACATTATCACATTAGCACATCAGCACATTATCACATTA
>JBAXFM010000240.1:0-8021 GCA_037139855.1 Bacteroidota bacterium | reverse complement strand
TATTTCCAAGGAATTTTATAATTTTGCACCCTCAAAAAAAAAGGCTTAAGAAATACAATCCATTTAAATTAAAAACTCATGCAGCACAAAGGCGTTGTTAAATTTTTTGCGATCACCTTCATAGTGGTTTGTTTATTCCAGTTATCGTTTACATTCATCAGTTACTATTATTCAGGTAAATCCGACGAATATGCCAACGCTCCGGTGGTAAAAACGATGGCCAAAACAATGGCCCAGGGTAATCCATTGAAAGAAGAATACTATTATGATTCTATTTCAAAATCACGGTTGGAATATTTTAATGATTCCATGGCGTCAGTCAGTGTTTATAATATTCTGCTGAAGAAATACACCCTGAAAGATGTACGTGAACGCGAAATCAACCTCGGTCTCGACCTCAAGGGCGGTATGAATGTTACGATGGCCGTTTCGGTTCCAGATGTAATCAGGGCACTTTCAGGTTACAATCAGGATCCTACGTTTTTAAAATCCCTTCAGAAAGCCATCGACAAGGAAAAAACCAGTACCCGTGATTTTGTTGACCTGTTTGCCGAATCTTTCAAGGAAACGGATCCAAATGCCAAATTAGCTGCCATTTTCAACACGGTGGAACTGAAAGATAAAATCAATTACAATTCCACAAACGATGAAGTGATCAAGGTTATCCGCGAAGAAAGCAACGCAGCCATCGATCGTACTTACAACATCTTAACCACCCGTATCGACCGGTTTGGTGTTGTACAGCCAAACATTCAGCGGTTGCAGACTGCCGGGCGTATTCTCATTGAACTTCCGGGTATTAAAGATCCTGAGCGTGTTCGTAAACTTTTACAGGGAACTGCTCAGTTGGAATTCTGGGAAACCTACCAGTTTCCTATACTCCAGCCATATTTTACTGAAGCAAACAACAAGCTTACCTCAATTCTTTCAGCCACACAGGATTCTGTAAAGGTTGACAGCACTCTAAAATCCGATACTGCTGCTGCTTCTAAAGCCATTGCTTCGAAACAAACAATTGCGGCAAAAACAGAAACTGTTAAAAAAGGAGATACAGCCAAAAAGGATACCTCAAAAGGCAATGCCCTCCTGAAACAATTGAACAAGGATACTTCAAAAACTTCAGCAGCAAACAAACAAAAAGAATCGTTTGAAGATTACGCGAAGAAAAACCCACTGTTTGCATACCTGAACCCGGCAATTTATCAGAACAAAGACGGACAATATGTAGCCGGTCAAACAGCCATGGTGGGACGTGCATTTATCAAAGACACGGCACGTGTAAACCATATGCTGCGTATGACCAAAAGCATGTTCCCCCGCGACATGAAATTAGCCTGGACTGTAAAACCACGGTCAGAATCAAAAGATGTACTTGAACTCGTAGCATTAAAAGTCACTTCCCGCGACGGCTCCCCTGCTCTTGGCGGAGATGTGATCGTTTCTGCTCGTCAGGATTACGACCAGAATGGCCGCGTTGAAGTATCGATGTCGATGAACAGCGAAGGCGCCCGTATCTGGAAAAGAATTACAGGCGACAACGTTGGCAAACAAGTTGCCATCGTTCTTGACGGTTACGTTTATAGTTACCCCAATGTAAATGGTGAGATTCCTAATGGGATGTCATCAATCACCGGTGGTGAAATGACCGTTGAAGAAGCGCTTGACCTTGCCAACATTCTAAAAGCAGGAAAACTTCCGGCCCCGGCCAGGATCGTAGCCGAAGAAATAGTAGGACCCTCACTTGGTCAGGAATCCATTAATGCCGGTTTGCTCTCATTTATCATTGCATTTATCGGTGTTCTGCTCTACATGTTCCTGTATTACAATGGAGCCGGCCTGGTTGCTGACATTGCCCTGTTCGCCAACGTTTTCTTCCTCTTTGGTGTTTTAGCCTCCATCGGTGCAGTGCTTACACTCCCCGGTATTGCCGGTATCGTTTTAACCCTGGCTATGGCAGTCGACTCGAACGTTATCATCTATGAGCGCATGCGTGAGGAAATACGTGCGGGTAAAGGGATGCGACTTGTAGTCAAAGATGGTTTCCACCATGCATTATCTGCCATCATCGACGGTCACGTTACGACTATCCTTACCGGTATTGTACTTTACATATTCGGATCAGGCCCGGTTCAGGGATTTGCCACAACGTTGGTTATCGGTCTTCTCCTTTCACTGTTCTCCTCTATCTTCATCGCCCGTCTCGTATTCGAATGGATGCTCGACAGGAACATGACCATCACCACCGGGCACAGCTTCACCATGAATCTCTTCCTGAACACAAAGATCGACTTTATCGGTATGAGGAAGAAAATGTACATTCTGTCCCTTGTAATCATTGTTCCAGGTTTGATTAGTCTTGCAATCCGGGGGCTTGATCCGGGTCTCGATTTTACAGGTGGCCGCAGCTACATTGTCCGTTTCGATCAGAATGTTTCGACCAACGACGTTCGCGAATCCCTGCGTAAAACATTTGGTGAATCTCCTGAAGTAAAAACTTTCGGACCTAAGAACCAGGTTAAGATTACCACCAAATTTATGATCAATGAGCGTGGACAACAATCGGATTCGATTGTCAACAACAGGCTTTTTGATGGAGTAAAGAGTTTCTATAAAATTCCTCTGACAATTGAAGATTTCAAGGCAAACACCCCCGGGAAAATTGTTGGAGAGCTTAGTTCACAACGGGTTGACCCGACCATATCCTACTCTCTGATCTGGAAAGCGTTCATGGCGGTACTATTCTCTCTGGTGATTATCTTTATTTATATTGCTCTTCGTTTTAAAAACTGGCAATTCGGACTTGGCGGTGTTACAGCTCTTTTCCATGATTCACTGATCATCATTGGCGTATTCTCCCTGTTTTATGGAATACTACCATTCAGCATGGAGGTTGACCAATCATTCATCGCTGCGCTGCTTACCATCATCGGTTATTCTATTATGGATACCGTTATCATCTTCGACAGGATCCGTGAATACCGGGCGCTATATCCCAAACGGGAACTCAGCATCAACATTAATACGGCTATTAACAGCACCCTTGGCAGGACCATCAACACTTCCGGTGTTACATTGGTTGTGTTAATCATCATCTTTATCTTTGGTGGTGAAGTGCTTCGTGGATTTACTTTCGCTTTAATCGTAGGGGTTGTGATTGGAACATACTCCTCCGTGTTTAATGCTACTCCTGTTGCCTATGACATTTTAATGTGGCAACAACGCCGTAAAGCAAAGAAAGAATTGGCAACTTCGAAAACCAAAGCCAAATAATTTTAAAATTCCAAAGGAAATGGCTGTCCTGTTAACCATGGACAGCCATTTTTTTTAGTCCTTCATCAGACTTTTATCTATATTTGTGCGTTATTTAGGCAATCCAAATTGCGTTTACATGCGTTATACGATTCTTTCTCTCTTGATCCTGGTATTTATGGCTTCTACGCCAGGATCATTTGCCCAGAATAAATTTTCAAAAGCAGCCGATGCAGCGTATGCTGACCAGATGTTTTTACTGGCATTGCAGAAATATCAGAAAGCCTATTCAAAGGTTAAAAGCAACAAAGCAGAACGTGACCGTATCTCCTTGCGGATTGCAGAGTGTTATCGTGCCATGAATAACACCAAAAAGGCCGAATCATCCTATAAAAGACTTGTTCTCAATACAAAATATATTAAGGACAACCCAAAGATCCTGCTTATTTACGCCGATATGCTGAAGGCAAACGGCAATTATGAAGAAGCCATCAACCAATACAAAGCATACAAAGAAATCGGCCCCGCTGATCCTCGTGCAGATATGGGAATTGCCTCCTGTAAAACAGCCAAAGAATGGATCGAAAATCCGACAAAATATGGCGTTAAATGGGAGAAAATGCTTAACACCAAGGAGGATGATTTTGCATCCGCCTATGCCGATAAAAAATACATCTCCATTGTTTTTTCATCCGATCGCAACGGCGCCAAAGGCCGGGATGTTGATAACTGGACCGGACTGGGATTTTCTGACCTTTTTCTTTCACGCATCGACCGTAAAGGAGACTGGAGCAAGCCAGTACTGGCAGATGAAGGAGGGATGATCAACTCAAAGGCTAACGATGGGGTTGGTCAGTTTAATGCGCGGTTTTCAGCATACTATTTCACGAGG
Organism: Bacteroidota bacterium; assembly: GCA_037139855.1. Classification (GTDB taxonomy): domain Bacteria; phylum Bacteroidota; class Bacteroidia; order Bacteroidales; family FEN-979; genus CAIVAT01. The sequence continues at coordinate 3,880 of JBAXFM010000240.1, read as the reverse complement.
TGCTGGAATGATCCGAAAAAGAAGAATGGATGCGCCATCATGAAAGCCAGCCGGCAAGGTGGAACAACCTGGTCGGAACCTGAAATGGTTGATCTGGGAGGTGATTCTTCTACTGTGATGGGACACCCGAGCGTTGGTTCTGATGAAACCATCTTTTTTTCTGCTGATTTGCCTGGCGGATTCGGGGGCAAAGATATCTGGATGGCAAAAAAAAGTAAAAAAGGAGGGCAATATGTCAAAGTCAATCTTGGCCCCCAGATAAACACACCGGGAGACGAGCTATTCCCATTTATCCGCAATGACAGCATTTTATATTATTCCTCAAACGGGCTTCCTGGCATGGGCGGTCTTGATATTTTTGTTTCCACACGGTCAAAAACCGGCGTTGCAAATACTTATCAATGGAAGAATACACAGGTCACGGCCACCATCGCGAACGCCGATGCAGCAACCAGCGCACAGTGGCAGGCTTACCCCGACAGCAAAGGCCTTGCAACTGCTGATGCAGCTACATCGAGCGCTTACCAGGCTGGTGGCGCTATGACCACAGATCACTGGAGCAAGCCCATCAATCTGAAATCACCGATTAATTCTCCTGCAGATGATTTTGGCATCGTTTTCAATGGAGATGAATTGGAACAAGGTCTTTTCACTTCCAACAGACCAGGAGGAAAAGGGCGTGATGATATATATTCCTTCATCATTCCACCTGTTTATTATACCCTGGAAGGGACAGTTACCGACGACCGCACCTTGCAGCCCATTGCCGGAGCAAAAGTCAGAATTGTTGGAACAGATGGCCGGGCCCTCGAGGATAATACCGATGACAAGGGTCATTACGGATTTAACAAAATGCAGATTCTGGCGAATACTACCTATGATATCCTTGTGACACGAAAAGATTATTTCAATGAAAAAGGCAGGGAAACTACGGTGGGGTTAGAAAGAAGCAAAGATCTTGTTCGCAATTTTGTTTTGCGCCCGATTCCAAGGAAACCAGTTGTTCTGCCTGATATTCTTTATGATCTGGCTAAATGGGATCTTAAACCTCAATACCGGGATTCACTGCAAGGACTCATCGAAACGCTTGATGCCAACGAAAACATTGTGATTGAACTTGCATCGCATACCGACTCACGCGACAGTGATGAACGAAATGATATTCTTTCGCAAAAGCGTGCACAAAGTGTGGTCGACTACCTGATATCACGAGGCATTGATCCTGATCGCCTCGTAGCAAAAGGTTACGGTGAGCGGGTTCCCAGAACATTGAATAAAGATGTAACCAAAGAAGGTTATACATTCAAAGCCGGTACTTTGCTCAACGATTCAGTGATAAACCTTTTACCCGGTTCCAATATCAAAGAGGCTGCTTTTCAGCTAAACAGGCGCAGCGAATTTGCCATCATCAGGAATGATTATGTGCCAAAATCCAAAATCACTAAAAACGTTCCTGTCACAAAAATTGAAATGGTGGTAAAACCGGAAGAAAACATTGTTCGCTTCACGAAAACCAAAGATGGATTAAGACAGGCAACCAGCTATATCAACGGTATCACCACTGATTTTGTCTTTGACCCTAAGGAAAAAGAGGTATTTATATCTCCGGTAGTTACCTTGAAACTACTTAAAGACGGGGTAATTGATAAAACAAGTTTTGATGGCGATCCCACAAAAATCCTTGGAGATGGTACCGTTGCAGATAAAGCAGTTCTTACCCTTAAAGAAGTGAGAATCGGTAAAAACGTTGTAAAGGACGTTAAAGCTACGGTCAATAAAAAAATCCAGTCGCTGCAATTCGGTGACAGCCTGCTAAAAAAATTCGGCGCCTATAGCATCGATGATACAACCAGCGAGATAATTTTCGAATGATCATCCCATCCCGATATGAACAGCGCGGCGTTTCTTCCTCTAAGGAAGATGTCCACTCCGCTATAAAAGATCTGGATAAAGGATTATTTCCAAAAGCATTCTGCAAAATTGTCCCTGATTTTTGGGGTGATGATGATGAATGGTGTAATATCATGCACGCCGACGGCGCCGGGACAAAATCCTCCCTGGCCTACATTTATTGGAAGGAAACCGGAGACATCTCCGTTTGGCGCGGCATTGCCCAGGATGCCATTGTGATGAACCTCGACGACCTGCTCTGCGTTGGCGCTACCGAAAATATCCTGCTCTCGTCCACCATCGGTCGCAATAAAAATATCATCCCGGGTGAAGTCATTTCTGAAATCATAAAAGGTACCGAGGATTTTCTTGCTGAGATGCGCCATTGGGGTATAGGCATCTGGTCAACCGGAGGAGAAACGGCTGATGTTGGCGATCTTGTCAGAACCATCATCGTTGATTCCACTGTCAGTTGCCGGATGCGGAGAAGTGAGGTCATTGACAACGGACAAATCAGAGCCGGTGATGTGATCGTCGGACTCTCCTCCTCAGGAAAAGCGATTTACGAAAAGGAGTATAACGGAGGGATGGGAAGCAACGGACTCACCTCTGCCCGTCATGATGTACTGCATAAAATATACGCTTCCCGCTATCCCGAGAGCTTTGACAAGGAACTTCCTGAAAATCTGGTTTACGCAGGGCTGAAAAAGCTGACCGATCCTTCAGAAATTCCCGGAGTAGATATCGGTAATCTCATCCTGTCCCCTACCCGAACCTACGCACCAGTGGTCAGAAAGATTTTTGACCAACACCGTCAGGATATTCATGGCATGGTTCATTGCAGTGGTGGCGGCCAGACGAAAATTTTGCATTTCATTGATCAGTTGCACATTGTAAAAAACAACATGTTCCCGGTTCCTCCTCTGTTTCAGCTCATTCATAAAGAATCAGGAACCTCGTTCGAAGAGATGTACAGGGTTTTCAACATGGGACACCGGATCGAATTTTACGTTCCTGAAAGCATTGCCAAACCGATAATTGAAATTGCCGGATTCTTCAACATCGATGCACAAATAATCGGATATTGCGAATCTTCTTCCGAAAAAAAACTCACCATTTTTTCGGAATCCGGAGAATTCAGGTATTAATCTGAATCCGTAAATCGACCAATTATAACTTTTTCCCCCGGAAATGGTTAACTTTGCACACCCATTTCAAATTTAAACATGTTAGAGAAATTAGAGGCCATCAAGGTTAGGTACGAAGACATTCAGGTACAGATGAATGAGCCTTCGGTGATGAGTGATATGAAAAACTATATCAAACTCAACAAGGACTACAAGGAACTTCAGCCCATCATGGAGGCATTCGAAGTGTATAAAACGATCCTTTCAAATATTGATCATGCCAAAGACATTATTCACAACGAAAAGGATGAAGAGTTTCGTACCATGGCCAAGGAAGAGTTAAATATCCTGACTGCCGAAAAAGATAAAATTGAAGAAGATATCCGGATGATGCTGATTCCCGCTGATCCGGAGGATGGTAAAAATGCAGTTATTGAAATACGTGCCGGAACCGGTGGAGATGAAGCCAGTATTTTTGCGGGTGACCTGTACCGAATGTATTGCAAATTTTCGGAAGCCAAACGCTGGAAAGTGGAGCTGGTCGATTTTACCGAGGGTACCATGGGCGGTTTCAAGGAAATCATATTCAACATCATGGGTGAAAATGTTTACGGCCTGATGAAATATGAATCGGGCGTACACCGGGTTCAGCGCGTACCGCAAACGGAAACCCAGGGAAGAGTGCATACCTCTGCCGCCACCGTGGCGGTATTGCCTGAGGCGGATGAATTCGATGTGGAAATAAAGCAATCAGATGTCAGGAAAGACACCTTCTGCTCTTCGGGGCCAGGCGGACAATCGGTCAATACGACCTACTCTGCTATCAGGCTCACCCACATTCCATCAAATATTGTGGTATCCTG
>JBAXFM010000239.1:0-8042 GCA_037139855.1 Bacteroidota bacterium | reverse complement strand
CCAAGATTGATTTTGTCTGTTATCCTTTTTGATTTGTCGTGGCTGACATTGAGCAGGTAATGGCCATAAGTGCCTGCACAGGCACAGCCCCCTCTCACCTGTATGCCGAATTTATCACTTAATAATCTTACGAACAGGTTATAATGAATGGAATCGGCATAAAATGAGATGATCCCTAACCGGTCAGTAATATTTTCAGCCAGAATATGAATTCCTTGAATTTTTTGCAGTTTTTTAAAGGCAAAATTCACCAGGACTTGTTCACGGCTGTGCATTTGTTCAACACCCATCTGTTCTTTCAGTTCAATGGCAAGGGCCGTTTTTATTGCCTGAAGAAACCCGGGTGTTCCGCCGTCTTCGCGAATCTCAATATCATCAATAAATTTATATTCTCCCCAGGCATTCGTCCAGTCGACTGTTCCTCCGCCAGGTTGATCCGGCACGCTGTTGTGGTAAAGGGATGAGTCGAAAATGAGTACACCGGATGAACCAGGGCCCCCTAAAAATTTATGTGGAGAGAACATTACCGCATCCAACTTCTCCATGGGATTTTTGGGATGCATGTTGATGGATTCATAAGGTGCTGATGCTGCAAAATCAATAAATGCCAGTCCCCCGTATTCGTGCATCAGTCGGGCCATGGCATGGTACGGAGTTCGGATTCCGGTTACATTTGAACAGGCGGTAAATGATCCGATCTTATGTTTGCGGTCGTTATACTTAATTAATGCGTTTTCGAGGTTTTTCAAATCAACCCGGAGGTCGGCGCCAGGTTCAATGATAACAACGTCGGCCGCTGTTTCGTACCAGGAAGTATGATTGGAATGATGTTCCATGTGTGTGATAAAGATCACCGGCCGCTCTACGTTTTTTAAACATTCGTGGCCTGCCATCTCGCCGCAGGATTTTAACCCAAGAATACGCTGGAACTTCACAATTGCGCCTGTCATTCCAAAACCGGTAGTGATAATAACATCTGCCGGGCCAGCATTGACATGCTTTTTAATCCGTTGATGAGCTTGTTGATAAGCCTTGGTCATGAGGCGACCATTTTCACTGGTTTCCGTATGTGTGTTCCCTAAAAATGGACCGATTGAGTAACTTATCTTATCTTCAATGGGTCCGTATAACCGGCCGCTGGCAATCCAATCGGCATATAGCATTTTTTTTCTCCCATAGGGTGAAAGATAATGCTGATCCTCTCCGATGATGTGTTTACGGAATTTTTTAAAATACTTCTCGTTGGTCATAAATTTTGAGGCGATCAGGGGCAACAACAAGTGTTGGCTTCATTTCGAAGCGTATTTTCCAGATAGTGAACCCATGCATTCGTTATGATCGATTCCCCGGTTCGGATAATCTCTTTTTTTTGTATTGATGCGGGCCCATTGAAAGCTGTACTGTTATCATTGATCATGATTGCCTGGCAATCACCGATGTTTGTTAAGAGTGCATCGGAGGCACAAACAATATCACTCAGTTTGTTCCATCTCATTTCTTCATGGGTAATTTCACCAAGTTCAAGTGTCAGGATTAAAAATCCGTTTGATTGTCCAAGGTCGGGACTCAGTGTAAGTCCGTCGTTTGTCGGTATCGCCATTTTCATAATCAGAAGATTCAGTCGGTAAATTCAAATATCTTTTGTCAGATATGACAAAGGTAGAAAGTTCATATGCCCGAAATGACCTGGTAAACGTGATAGTTAATTCATATTGGTATGATAACCATCATAACAGAGGCAGTCAACGGGAACATTTACATGAGAGATAGATGACATAATAATGTGATAATAGTCACATTATTTCAGACTTGTCTTCCGGGCCATTGGGCCAGAAACTTCATGAAAGGTTAATAACCTCGGTGTTTTTAACCGCCGGGAAAGGAAAAATTGTAATTTCGAAATTGTAATAAATCAGAAGGAATGGTTGAACATGAGGCGGATCAGGTGAAAATAATCTGTGTTTGCAGTCCACCGCACATTTCATAGAACTGACCAACCGTGAGAACATCTTTTACTCCCTCCCATAAATCATCCTTCTTCAGTTTGAACATATCCATGGCGAGTTTGCATGCATAAATTTCACCGCCACCAGCCTCAATCATTTCAAGAAATTCTTTCACCGGCGGGATGTCAAGTTTATCCATCTGGCTGCGCATCATGGCAGACACTCCAGTTTCCACGCCAGGAATGATACCCAGCAGGGTTGGGAAGGGGAGCCCTCCGGGCATACGCATGGCCGGATTGCCGACAACACCTGTATGCAGACTGTTCATGGTTTTCTTTGTAATGGCATCCAGACCAAAAAAGGTGAAAAACATTTTTGTTTCAATACCTTCCATCACGGCGCCATTACTCATTACCAATGCTGCATATACATCCTCAATGGTGCCTTTTGCACAGATGATGCAGACTTTTTTCAAAGGAAATTCTTCAGTTGCCATTTTTGTTATTTTAGAGAAAGAGATTTGGTGCTAAAAATAAGTAATACAAAATGTTGCTATACGCATGAAGCGGGTTTTGGAATGCCGGCAACTTTGGCCGCTTTTTTCATTGGCGCCCCTGGAAATAAACCGTAGAATCCCTTAATATCAATGATTCCCGAATTTCCAACCGAGCGAATTGTCAGGGCTTCTCCCTTTGCAAACCGTTCTCTGAGAAAGTCAAGAACGGCAAAATGCTTTTCCGTAAGCTGGATTCCTGTTTCTGTGGCTATTTCCACAGCCATTTCCCTGGTCCATTGTGCCGGATTTGTGAAGTAACCCTCTTCATTTACATCGACGGTTACACCTGCGATAATTTTTTGTGACATAATAAATGATTTTAGATTTATGATTTACGAATGACAAGTGACGAATGACAAATGCCGAATGATATAGAATTTGTTTACCTGTTTACTGATTTCCCATCTGCGGGGTTCATTGCCTGAACGAGTCTTAGCGCATAGGATAATGATTTTCGGACATCAGGGGAGTTGAATTGTTTGATTAAGCTGAAGAGTGATTTATTGTCGAGTTTATCATCCATTTTAATTTCTGCAAGGGCTTTTGAACTGCGACTCAGGGCGGCAATGACATCCGGCTGAGTCAGATTTCTGATGATTTCGAAATATCCTTTCTGGTCGAATTCGTTCATTTTATTCACCGCATCAAGTCCCACCTGATGTAAAATTGGCGAAATATCTTTCATGAAATCCTTGGCGCTTTCTAGCATTTCAAGCATTTCATAGAATGTGTCAATATTCTGGAGAAGTTTGATCAGGAGCATGGGTATTCCGCTGTGATCAAAATCAACCTGCGACTTATCGAGCATCACCACTGTATGATGGAATGCATCTTTTGCCACAATACTCAAATCGGATACGAGATCATCGAATTCTTCGCGATTTCGTTTCTGCTGTTCTATACTTTCGAGGATCAGATCCAACTTCTTGTTGAGCGCACTGATTTGTTCCTGGATATCGTTTTCTGACATAGCGTTTTGGATTACATTTTTTTACCAGCCATCGTCATTTTTGAATCGATGGGCATTTCCTTGCCTTTTAACAGAATATGCCAGTAGATCCATCGGAATAAGAGCTTTCCATAGTGATTCATCCGGGTCTCCTTGAGAAGTCCAAAGGGGCCAATTCCGGGAAACGGAAAAGACCCGGGCAATGGTTCGGTGTCATAATTGAAATCAATGAGGGCGCCTTTGCCAAAACCGGTTTCGATATAACAGTTGGAGTGTCCGTCGAAGGATTCGGTAAACGGACGGTTTTCGATGGCACACATCAGGTTTTCAGTGAGTACATCAGCCTGGAAATGAACCACTGAACCGGCTTTGGATGTGGGGAAATTGCCGGCATCGCCAATTACGAAAATATTGGGAAAAAAGTCAGATTGCAATGTGTGTTTATGGACCTTTGCAAAATCCATTTCATCGCCCAGCCCGCTGCGCCCGATCATCGCATCGCCTTTGTGAACCGGTACCGTCACCAGGCAGTCGAACGGAATTTCCCTTTCATCGTAGGAAACGAGCATTTTTTTGTCGGTATCAACTTTCTCGAGATAAAAGTCGGGAATAATGTTGATGTTTTTATCTTCCAGCAACGCCCCAAGCATTTTTGATGCCCTGGGTTTTGTGAAAGCGCCCGACATGGGAGTTGCATAAGAGATGTTCACTTTGTTGCGCACACCGCGTTCAACAAAGAAAGCATCCGCAAACATGACGAATTCGAGCGGTGCAACCGGGCATTTGATCGGAACATCGGCAATGTTCAGCACCAATTCACCTCCGGGCCAGGTTTTAAAGAACTCAGCAAGCGCTGTTGCGCCTTCAATGGTATAAAAGTCGAAAATGTTTTTGTGCCATAGTGGCCCCTTAAGTCCGGGAGTCTCTTCAGGAACAACCCTGGTACCGGTAGCGATGATCAGATAGTCGTATTTCAGGGAAATGCCATCTTGTAAAATGACATGGTTGCTTGCTCCATCAATGCGATCGATTTCCTGAAATATGACATTTACACCCAGCGGCAGGAAACTTGTTTTTGGTTTGACCACATCCTGGCGGGTGTACATGCCGAATGGAATGAATAAAAACCCTGGTTGGTAATAATGGGTTTTATGTTGGTCAACAATTGTAATATCCCATTCGTCGCGAGGCAGAATTTTTCTCATTTTATTGGCCATGATGGTGCCACCTGTACCCGCTCCGAGAATTAACAGTCTTTTCATGATATAGTGAGATTAATGCGCTTTGTTTGTATGCACAAAAATACATATATGTGATTTACGATGTATCTGTTTGTGAAAAAATTCACAGAATTTATATTCAGATTGAATATAAGATAGAGCGATTACTCACAAAGTGTGAATAAAACAACTGTTATCCCAGGGAATGGAGGAAATATAAAATGGAAATGAAGGGGGTAAGATTTATGCTTTCTTTTCTGTCTGATCAGCGGTGGGAGTTTTTTCAGAAGGCTTTTTTAATTCTTCTTCCATCCCTTCCATTCCATCTTTGAAACTTTTTACTCCTTTTCCCAAACCTTTCATGAGTTCAGGAATTTTTTTGCCGCCAAACAGCAGAAGAACGACTAAGGCGATAAGCAAAAGCTCCGTAGTGCCAAGTCCAAAAATTAACAATATACTTAATGTCATGGGGTCGGGTTTTTAATTCGCAATGGGATGCAAAGATACAAAGTTTACTTCGACTACGCTCAGTATAATTTTCGACTTCGTTCAGTATTTAATTGGGTTAAAAAAGAGACAGGAATCGCCGTAGCTGAGAAAACGAAAACCTTTTTGAAGGGCTTGTTCGTAAGCGTTTCTCCAGCCTTCACCAATCATTGCGGCAACCAGCAGCAACAGGGTGCTTTGCGGCATATGAAAGTTGGTAATCAGTCCCGAAAGAATTTTAAATTGGTATCCGGGAGCAATCATCAGTTGAGTTTCACCCGAAAATTCGGCCAGATGTTTTCCATCGAGGTAGCCGATCAGGGCTTCGAGAGATTGTGCTACTGAAATTGTGTTTGCAGGTTTTATCAGGTAGGGATCCCACTGACATACCTCTGGATGAAAATGCGGTCCTTCACAGATTAGTTTGACACCCAGCCAGTAAATACTTTCCAGCGTTCGGGCAGAGGTGGTTCCGACAGCAAAAACGGGTTGGTGCAGCCGTGCATGCAATCGTTCTATGGTGCTTTTTGATATCACAATTTTTTCATGATGCATCACATGATCACCGATGCGATCGGCGCTGACCGGACGAAATGTTCCCACGCCAACATGAAGCGTGACCTTTTCGGTTTCAATTCCCTTCAAGGTTAGCCGGTTGAGCAGTGAAGCTGTAAAATGCAATCCTGCGGTGGGCGCTGCCACCGATCCTTCACGGGCAGCATAAATGGTTTGATAACGCTCATTGTCCGACGATTCTGCCGGTCGGTTGATATAGGGCGGCAATGGGATTTTTCCCATTAATTCAAGGATTTCAGAAAATGTTTTTTCGGGGGGATTCCAGCTAAATGCGATTTCAAAACTACCATCTCCGCAATCACGTAGCCGCTCGGCAAACAATTGGTGAATCAGGTTCTGGTGTGTACATTCGGTTTTGAGAACCCCGGATTTCCATCGTTTCAGGTTTCCTACCAAACATTTCCAGGTGGAAGCAGCCTGTTGATGAAAAGCGGATTGAACCTCTGTTGAGGGTGTAAGTGGCTCAAGGCAAAAAATTTCTATTTGTCCACCGGTTGATTTTTTGAAGATAAGACGGGCGCGAATCACCCTGGTGTTGTTAAAAACCAGCAAACTGTTCGCTGGAAGAACCTCGTCTATTTCCGAAAAAACACCCTCACTGATATCTCCCCGATTGTATATCAGCAGTCGCGAAGCATCACGGTTTGCCAGCGGAAACTGGGCAATTTGTTCCGCAGGCAAAACGTAATCGTAATCTTTGATACAAATACCTTGTGGGTCAGACATCGTAATCTTTTTCCGGCAAAGGTCGGGAAAAAAATCAGGCTGTATCAGTGCTTGTCGGAATTGAAAAAGTTGGGTTTATAGGTGATCATGACATAGGCATATTGGGCAAACCTGGCTGTTCCGGATTTCAGCCCATCGTACAACTCCATCGTTGCTGTTGGAAGGAAGAAACAATAAGCGGCATTGAGTTCAAGGTTGGGAATGGGTTTATACGTATACATCAGATCAATTTCGGATCCAAGATTTGTTGAGACCTCCTGGTAGGCATAGGGCTTCGATTTTGTAGGCTTTGAAAGATATCCGTTTGGAAGGCTGAACCACCGGTACGTCAGTTCGAGCGACATTTTATCATTGACACTGAGCGTGACCCTTCCATATAAATCGTTCAGACCCGGACTCAGATTATCTTTCGCCAAACTGTTGAACATATCCATGTATCCATAACCACGGTGAGAAGTGCCATACAGGGTGCTGAATCCGGTTACTTTCGTTTTATACGTTGTAGTATCGGAGAAATTATTTCCACTCAGATGCTCATATCCTGCCTGGATCTTCAATGGTTTCAAGATCTGGTAACTTATCCAGAGGGCATAAAAATTTGAACTCAGTTTTCTGCCATCACGGTAATGTCCGCCCTGGTAATAACCATTCACGAAAAATCCCCATTTTTTATTGTTGAAGAGCAATCCGGCCCCGATGGTAGCCCTGGCATAAAGCTGATTCATAAATTCCTGGGTGGTAGTTGTTGTAACAGGCGTTTTAATAATGGTGGTGCCGATAATGGAATCGTTTTGGTTGTGAATGAACAGGGTATCGTATCTGGTGGTAGTTTTTGTAGTGGTGATGTTGCTTTTCTGGAAGGCATCGACCACCCCAAGGACCGAAAGAGTGAATTTTTTATCCAGGAATTTTTTATTGAAATACAGATATCCCATGTATTTATAGTTTTTCCCCATGTTATATGGACTCATATAATAATTGACCGGGGCAATGTTGTTAACAGCAAACCCGGCATCGCCTTTCATGTTGCCCAGTTGGCTTTCATATTGGGCAATTAAAATATCGTGTGTGGCGCCCCACATGCTCCAGTTTGAAACACCGAATAACCGTTCATCATCGTAGGCCACTTCCATCCGGCCAACCTTAATTCCGAATGCAGGGTTAAAATTATACTTGAACCATGCTTCGTAAACATTCACAGTATTCTTCGTTATGGTGTCCGATGAATAGTAATTCTGCCCGAAAACAAAAGCATCATAAAGAGAAAAGCGGGTTGTGATCTTTTCATGCTTATAATCAAACAGCAGCCGTGCCCGCCCAAGTATATCCCCAAATGGAGTTTTGGAAGAATCGAGCAGCGACATGTACCCGTCCCGGTACTCTCCCCTCATTCTGACTTCCCCTGAAATGTTGAACTGTGCCATCATATTTAGTGACACTGATATCAATAAACATGCAGTCAGAAATGTAATTTTTGCTGGGTTACTCATTAGTCGTATGTTTTTTATTCAATAACTTTGGGTTACTTGTCACGTGTCACATGTCACGTGTCACATTTTGCCGGCAAAAGTAGAGAAAAGGAA
>JBAXFM010000238.1:0-8145 GCA_037139855.1 Bacteroidota bacterium | reverse complement strand
CCGACTTCAATGATGATAAAAAAGAAAGAGGAGAAGCCGAAGGCGATGGCTCCGGCCATGGCGAGCCAGGGATCTGCCCGCATCACCAGCAACAGGATAAAGAAGCCAGTAAAATAGAGAAAGATCATGCCGGCGGGTTGCGGCAGGCCAAGCATGAGCAACTGATCAAGATATCCGATGTAGTTGCCTTTATACACCGTGGAAACCTGGTACGCCGGCATCCCCCCGAACATGGAATTGGTCCATAAGGGTTCCTGTCCGGTTTTGGCCCTGAAATCGGCAATTTCCTTTGATGCGCCCAGAAATTGTGCGATATCGCTCTGCCAGAGTCGTTTCCCTTCGAGGAGTGGTGAAAGGTAAGCCAGGGTGATTACCAGAAAAACAACAATCGCTACTCCATAAGGCAGAAGTGATTTCAGGTTAATATTTTTCATAAAGACAATTTGTATTTCAATGAAAAGATTCGGTAAATTTACAAAATGATCATTTGAGGCTGGCTCAAAAGTCAAATATCATTGACAAAATCAAGTCCACCATATGAAGAAAAAAAAGAAATCGGCCGGAACATCGAAAAAAGGGAGTAAAAAAATGATACTCAGGGCAGCAATGGCTTTGAAATACGAATACTTTCTCGAAGCTTCCTGGATCATCTCCGCCATCCTTGAAAAACGGTTAAAGTACATCCTGGAGAAAGTCGAACCTCAAAAATCGGGAGTTTCGGGCGCCTTTGACCAGGATATCAAGCGGATTAAACACCTTCGGCTCACCGCCAACCAGCCCTTGCTGAATGATCATTTCGACATTCAAATGATCGATTCACTGCGCATATGGAAAAACCAGCGGAATGAGGTGATGAAAGACATGCTCGTAAGGCATATCACCAAAGAGCGGATGGAAAGGCTGGCCAGTGATGGAATCCGGATTTTAAAAGAATGGAATAGTTGCGTGAAAGCTTTGAAATCGGATTTAAAAAAGAAACAACCATAGTCCTCATTCCGGTTACATTGTTCCCCGTTTTTTTGAATTTATTCCAGTTTGGCATTACCTTTACTCAGGTTTCAAAAAGGACGACCCGGGATTTTGTGATTAGCGGACACATCGCACATAACGGCTGCCCGGATCCCCTTCCTGTGCTAAAAAGCCGCTGTATCAGGGGAGAGGAGGAGGAGGAGGAGGTATAACGCAGGGATTAACATAGGCACTGAAATCGGTGCCTGTCGCTGCGGTAAAACCCGGGAGGAATTGAATTTCATCATGTGCGGAAACTGAAACAGGATTGGAATTACCCACTTCAACCTGGCAGGTTCCTCCTGCTGCCAGGAATGTGCTGTTGCTTCTGTAAAAAGGAGACGACATGGTATAAATGAAGTAGCCATCACAAACAGGACTATTGTCAAAACATGTTGAACCTGAGCCTATTCCAACGGCCCGCCATGCTTCCGCAACTTGTATAAACTCGTTGGAGCAGGGGGGAAATAAATCCATTGCGGCTTGAATGGTATAATTGCATGCTTCGGTATAACCTGAATTGTCTCCCAAATAATTCAGCGCCTGGTAAAAAATACGCGAAGCTTCCGGCACCCCGATCCCGGAAATGTTATAATAACATCCATGTCCCGGAGTTGCATGTGCAGAGTCTCCGCTGTTCCATCCGCTGCCTCCGGAGCTGAGGAGATAAAAAGCATGTTCAAAAGGACCGCAATTTTTGTGAACACCATAATGGTCATCCGAAGTCCACTCCCAACGTTTCCCATGATAAGTATCCGGTAATCCGAATTGACTTGGATTACTCAGATTTCTTCTTGCCTCAAAAGTTGAATTATCCCGCTGACTTGCCAGTACCCAGTTAAAATCACCCGGGGTGACATACCATTCAATGGTTTTACCCATTACATCACTAAAACCTTCATTCAGGGCACCTGTTTCACCGGAATAATTTGTGGCCCAACCCGTTTCGGAATTGGAAACACCATGACTGAATTCGTGGCCCATAATATCCAAGGTGTTGAAATCGTCTAGAACGCTTGTTGCATTGTTTCCCAGGCCAACATGTACTTCAGCGGAATACAAACCTACCTTACTGAATGTAGCATTATTAGGCCCATACTCAGCGAAAAGATAGCCCTGGATAATATTTATATCGCCGCCATCATTATCATATCCTTCCCTGTTGAATTCATTCCAATATGTGTCTACGGATTTTCTGATAGCCCACAGCGACGACCCTGCTGAAAGTTCAGCCGGTATTGTCCATATATTGTCACCATCCTGATATATGTTATACCCGTTATAATTATATACCTTAAGAACCGTACTGGTGCAGTCGTCTTCCATATCAAACCCTGTATCTGGCCATGAATTACTATGTGTAAAAATATCCTGGGACCCGTTAAAGTTCGTTTGTATGGTTGTGAGGTTACAGTCAATGTCCCAATCAAAATCCTTTACTACATTTCCATTCACGGCATCCACATAAACCGCTTTGGTGGCATCGTAAGGTTTTGAAATGGAGATGACAAACCGGTAGGCAAGGATGTGTTTTGCCGCCCCATTATCATGCAGATTAATATTGGCAAAAACCAGTTCTGCTTTCGGAAAATAGGTTGCCTCGCTGTTTTTGGATTCTGTCTTCAGATAATTCTCCCGCCTTTCATTCTGCCAGTAATATTCATCTGCTTTCAGAAAACTCAATGCGCCGGTAAGCGCTTGCTGTTCGGTAATTAAAGGAGTTGCATTTACCGGCAATTCATTCGCAATATTGCCATTTACACTTGCTGCTATTCCCTCCTTTTCGTGAACGATATATTCGCCACTTTCTACCAGAATGTTTTTATAGTATTGCTGATAGCGATAATGCTTATTCCCCACCAAATCCTTCGAGGTCCGTCTTAACCGCATTTCACAATCCGGACTTATTCCGAAAGCTGATTTATGTTCAGCGAAAATAGTTTCAGGATTAATTCGCAATTCTTTTTTCAGGTGGATCAATCCCAGTTCCATCGATGGTTCAGCGATCTGAAGCAGGTCGGGATTTTGAATTTTCGTATTCTGTACGTAACTCGTCTGCGATTGGGCAACGATTGCCGTAAACAAGCCGATCATTACGGTGAAGAACCGGAGCAGAATTTTATTTCTTGAGATACTCTTTTTCATGGCCAGGGATATTAATGGTTGCCATTATTTGAATTATTGATCATCTGCATGATCTCTGCATCTTTTTTTGTCAGTTCATCATTTTGCTTCTGCAGTTGAATGATATAAAGTGTTAACTGTTCCACTTTTTCTAACAGTTTCGCCTGCATTTCGCCCATCGAGACGCCGTCCTTTTTAACATCCTCTGCAGATGGCAGACCCGGAAGATGCTTTTCCCGTTCAATGCTCTTAGCCAATTCATCAATGGACATGAGAGGATATTTTGCATCAAATACATAATCGGGCCAGCTGGCGGCTAATCTCACTTTCAATTCTTCGCAAATAACTTTTCCGGCTACTGCTAATTTATACCCTGAAGCAGAATGACTTCTGCCGATGCAAACGGAAAATGAACTGTTGGCCGGGTCACCCAATACCATGGTATTACTTGCTGTTACAGAAGCGCCTGATCCGATGGCAGAAGAATTACTAATATTATTTGTACCACCGGTGCCATACCCGATATAGGTATTATTGCTCCCGATCGTATTACTGATTCCTGCGTTCACACCGATTCCGGTATTGTTGTCGCCACCAGTATTGTTAAGAAGTGAATTTCCACCGGTGGCGGTATTATTACTTCCGTTAATGTTGTTGTAAAGTGCGGAATATCCGTTTGCAGTATTGTTGGTTCCCCCATAATTGTGGTACATGGCTTCACGTCCGTTTGCTGTGTTGTTATATCCTGAGTAGTTTGAATAGAGCGTTGCATATCCGTTTGCTGTGTTGCCATTTGCATTCCTGTTGGAATACAGGGCAATATCTCCGATCGCTGTATTGAAAGTTCCTTCCAGATTTGAGTAAAGGGCTTTAAATCCATATGCCGAATTATCATGTCCTTTTGTGTTGGAATAATGGGCCTGAAACCCGTTTGCCGTATTACCGGATCCCTCTGTATTTGAAAAAAGGGCGGAAGACCCGGTGGCTGAATTGTTATTTCCAATTGTATTGGCATTGAGTGCATTGAATCCGTATGCAGTGTTGTCAATGCCTGTGTTATTGTATTCCAGCGCAAAAGTTCCGGTGGCAGTATTCTGATTTCCGGATGTATTGGAATAAAGCGCCCTTGCCCCACTGGCAACATTGTCATTCCCGGTCAGATTGGAGTAAAGCGCAGACATTCCGATTGCAAGATTTATTATTCCGGAGGTATTGGAATAAAGTGCCTGAACACCTATAGCCGTGTTCGAGTAACCCTCGAGGTTAGCGTAGAGCGCCTGGTGTCCTATGGCGACATTCCATGTCCCATTGGTGTTGGAAAAGAGAGATTGATGGCCGATTGCCGTATTTATCATTCCTCCGGTGACGGAATTAAGCGACTGGTAACCGAAGGATGTATTGGATGTCAAATGGTCGATCTTGCCGGCCGGGAGGTTGTTTACCCTGAAAGTCAGCGGGACATTATCGAGGGTACCGATAAAGTTCACGGTGGCATCTGTGCCCGAATTCCCTGTTGTATTCCAACCCAGCCCCAGGTCGCCCACCAACTTCCAATTGGGAACAGCGGGAGTACCTCCATTGTAATAAAAGCCCGGATCAACCCCGTGCTGATAGATTAAAAGCCCGGTGGCGGGACTGGGTAATTGAATGCGCTGGTAAACCGTCAACCGTGGGATCAGCAGGCCTTTGGTAGTACTTTTAATATCCAGCATCGCCGAATTGTCAGGAGCGCTGCCATCGGTATTGACGGCCACCTGGGCATGAACCTGTGAGAATCCGCAAAGGAGAAGCAGCAGGAAAAAACATCTCTTTTTCATATAATATTGTTTTTAGTAAACTGTTAATTTTAGTGCGTTTTTATCAGTTTGATCGTCTCCACACGATCACCGGCAATCACTTTGACGAAATAAAGCCCTGCCGGAAATTCCGACACAGCGAACTCATGCTTCTTTTCACTGATCATGGAGATGGTAAGCATCTGATCCCCATGCATTCCAAAAATTTCAACCCTCACCTGCCCGAAGATCGTTTCACCCTGCTGTTCCAGGGTGAAATTCCCGGTTGTGGGGTTGGGGTAAACCCTGAAAAAGGATTTTTCAGTAACGGACGGGATATCATTACCTTCATTGGCGATTGCCTTGACCATTGGAGCCGCCACACAGTAAGGTCCCGCGGGGGCAATGTACCCATGCAGGTACCCTCCCTGCGCAACCCGCGAACCCGTGAGATAATGGATGTTGAGACCGGCGATCATGGTGGCGCTGCCTCCCGTATTTATCACAAACACCGGAGGGTTTCCACCGGCCGTAATGGTCTGAAGCGCATCATAACATAATGATTGTCCATTGGATACGGTCGTTTCAGGAACATTGGTATTCACGGCAATAACCGGGGTCGTAAACTGAACCGGATCGGTCCACGGACTGATGTTGCCTCCACCGCAATTCGATCGCACATAGGCAAAGTATGTTGTGCCCGGGATTAGTCCTGCAATGTCCGCACTCAGCACGCCGGCTGTTTTTGTCCCCGCCGCGACCAATCCAACCCCACCGCTGCCCGGCGTTCCGCTGGTTCGGATCTCATAGCGATAACCACTTGCAGGTGCCGGGTTGGGGGCTGTCCATGAAACAGTTGCTGTTGTACCGGTTACCAGGGATAGATTCACATCCGACGGATGGAAACAATTGCTTCCGTAAATTTTAAGCCAATACTTGTTATCTTCCAACTGGCTATCTCCAAGGCAGGCAATGACCGTTGACAAATCCATGGGCTCCGCGACAGCGAAGTAGGTTCCGGGAGCCAGTGTTGTCATGAGCGACAGGGAGGAATGCCCGGGTGCGGTTTTCGAAATGATGAATGAACCCTGCGGGCAGGGGGAAGCCATCAAGCCCATCAGGATGGGGACTTCGGCGCTTCCGGTGAGTGTTACGGTCGTTGTTTCGGCCAGGGAAAAGTCAAACCAGTCCTGGTCCCGGTTAATACCGTCACACCAGGTATTTCCGCATATTGTTTCTCCCAGGGCGATGGGTTCAAAAGCAGGGGGTGTCCTGTTACATCCCCCGTTGAGATCCTGTCCGCAGGATTCAAATTCCGGTGATGAAGGAACAGGACAATTAAAGATGACCTTTATTTTGATCTCATCCAGGAAAATACTGGATCCAAAATCGCTGGTCGCTTTAAAAACGATGTAGGCATCTCCGGCGGAACCGGCCGGCATGCTGAAAATATATTCATACCATCCTTCCAGTGGTTCTGGAGGAGCGAGTGAAAGTAACCTGTGAACAGTGCCGATAAGCGTGGCCCCGGTTAAATCGGGGCTTGTGTTATAAAAAACTTCCACCCGGTCGTCGTGGGTCGGCGTCCCGCCATCACGCCACATCCAGAAATGGACTTCATAACGATCGTTGGGCAGGGACAGCTGGGGTGTGACCAGGATCCCGGCAGTTCCGGTGTGATAATCCCAGCAGTTGAACCTGGCCATTCCATTTCCGGATAAAGGAAAACAGGTTGGATGACTTCCGACAGTTTGTCTGTCCCAGGTTCCCGGCACACCAGGTCCGGCTGTGTTTTCATTTTTCCAGCAGAGAGGTGGAAAAGTCTCCCCTTCAAAACTTTCCTTATAGGGGAATGTTTCAACCTTGCAGCTGGTGAGCGTTACCCAGTATTTATTTGCAGAACCGCAAATATTGTCATCGGGTCCGTTTTGGGTAATGTACAAATAATAGGTACCTGCATCCAGGATTGTCGTGACCGTAACCGGATTGTTTGCCGCTGCGGTATTGTAAGCAATGAACAATCCCTGGGGACAAACCGAATGGAGGAAGCCTGCCACCAGTGGAAATTCAGCCTGTGCGGTGAGTGTCACTTCTGTTCTGCCTGTAAGGGTAAAAGTGTACCAGTCGGTATCCTTATTGCCTGAATTGCTCCATGCGGTCCCGCATTTGGTCTCTCCCGGGACGATGGGTTCAAAAGCCGGAGTCGCCATGTTGCATCCGTCATTTTCCTGTGCCCCGCACACCTCCTGTTCAGCGGTTGAGCCCGGAGGGCAGAAAGGAGGTTCCATTTTAAGCCAGTACCTGTTATCTCCTCCACAGGAAATGATAGGAGTCCAGTCCAATGGCATGGCAACAACATAGTAGGTCCCGGCAGCCAGGATTGCAGTTAACGAACAGGGAACGTTTGGTTCTCCGATGACGTATGAAAACATAGTTGTTTGGCGACATGGCGAATTGACAAACCCGAAAACTACAGGAAATTGGGCGCTTCCATTGATCGTTACATCGGTCGTTCCGGTGAGCGTGAAAGTAAACCAGTCGGCATCGCGGGCAGTTCCGTCACACCACAAAGTTCCGCAAATAGTTTCTCCCGGGCTGAGGGGTTCAAAGGCCGGGGGATTTGAATTGCATCCCCCGTTGGAGTTTGCCCCGCAAACTTCCTGTTCGGCTACAGAACCAGCAGGACATGGGAAGGATTCCATCTTAACCCAGTACCGGTTTTCTCCTCCGCAGGCAATGATGGTGGACAGATCCACCGGGCGGATGGCAGCATAATAGGTCCCGGGTGAAAGGGGATCTTCAAGCGAATTGACGGCAAAGGGTTCCCCGTTCATATAGGTGAAATAAACTGACTGCGGACAGGGAGAATTGACCAATCCGAATCTTACCGGGAACTCGGCGCTCACGGTCAGTTTTACATATGCTGTTTCGGTCAGCGTAAAAGAATACCAGTCGGTGTCGCGATGGGTGCCATCGCACCAGACCGTTCCGCAAACAGTTTCCCCGGGGGTGATGGGTTCAAAAGCAGGAGTTGCCATGGTGCATCCGTCATTGAGTGTAGAGCCGCAGGATTCAGATTCTGCCGTTGAACCGGCCGGGCAGTCAAATTTCCGTTTTACCTTCACATCATCGATGTAAATGTTGTTCCCAAACTCGCTTACTCCTTCAAAGACAATATATGCATAACCCGAATACCCGGTTGGCAAGTTGAATATATATTCCCGCCAGCGGTTGGCTG